>JANORU010000341.1:0-14241 GCA_031415475.1 Hyphomicrobium sp. | reverse complement strand
GGTCCGCCCCACTCGATGTCGACCGGCGTGGTAACGGCGAGCAGATCGCCGTCAGCTTGAACAGCGACACTCCGGTCGCACGTCACATTCGCCCGGCGGCCTTCGATAATCTCGACATCCCGGTGCCTGTCGAAACGGCCGAGCGGCAACGCCGCGAGCGCAGTGAGAAGCGCCGCGCGCGTCCGGCTTTTGACGAGTACAAAGGCCAAGCCGTCCTTGCCGAGGCCCGCCTTGCCGGTCAGGCGAAACCAGCCGCCGTAACGTTCGCCGTTGGCCGCAATTACCCAGCTCGCGGTTTTCTTAACGCCGTCGATTTCCACATTGAGTACCGGCAGGGCCATGCCCATCAGGACTTTGAGAACCGGCCGCGTGTAGGCGGCCTTGCCGAACGTCCGCTTGCTTGCGTAGTCGAGGCGCTTCACCACCTCGGCATCAAAGCCGATACCGGCCATCAGGAAGAACGGCTCGCCGTTGATGCGGGCGCCGTCAATTTTCCGCGCCGGACCTGACATCAAGACTTGGGCGAGCGCCTTTGGCGACTTCGGCAATTGGATTTCATGGGCGAGCACATTGCCGGTGCCCTGCGGAATGATGCCGAGCGGCAGATCGGTCTCCATCAATCGGATCGCGGCCGCACGCATCGTGCCATCGCCGCCAGCAGCGATGGCCGCATCAAACTGTTTGGCATAATCGGGAGGTATCGGCATGCCAGATGGTTCGGCGCTGCCGTCCTCAACCACACTGGCGCCGGCTCGCCGGAGTTCTGAAATCACCTGATCGACGAGCGGCCTGCCCGTCCGGCCGGCTGTCGCATTGCGGATCAGCAGAAACGAACGTCGCATGTCGGGTTCCCGCACCAATTTGAGAGCCCTGTAGCAGAGATCGCCAAGCGTTCCTCAGACCAAGTTGTCTCGCCTCTCAGCGGCAAGCCAGACTTAGGCGGCAGCACTTGGGCATCAGTCGTTTGGCCAACTCGAATCCCAGACCGTGAAGCCGGCGTTGCCCGTCGTGCTCATGGCCTCGACCACAGCCATGTTGTCGAAGCCTTTGAGCCGAGCCTGCATGGTGAGCAACAGATCGTGCTCGCCATCGGCGCCAAGTGGAACGGTAACCGAATGGCGCCGGTCGCGACTCTGCAGAAGCCAAAACAAATCGCTGGCAAAGGGCCCGGCATCGGTCGTCACGATACCAACCGCGCCGAGGTCCGACCACAACAGCCGGTCGCGCTTACCTTCGGTCCGGCTCACGACAATATCGTCGGGCGTTACGGCAACGGTGACCAATGCAGCCACGCCCGATTGGGGAGGCTTGGCTCCACCGCGCGAGCTAGGGCCGCCATGCAACAGGCGTTGAAGCCAATCTGGCATGGCACGTCTTACCGCCGAGGTTTAGGTCAATACCAACCGCCGGGCAGCGCGACTCGCTGCTCGGCCGACAGGGGTCAGCATAGCCCAGTTTTTGAAAGAATGCGAAGTCGAGTAGCCTTAGGCGGCCGCTTGCTTGGCGAGGCCAGGCTGTGCGTTGCGCACTTCGGGTTCGACCAATGCGGCGAATTTCTCGAAGTTTTGCGCAAACATGCCGACCAGCTTGGCCGCGGCCTTGTCGTAGGCGACCGGATCGGCCCACGTCGCGCGCGGCGTCAACAGCTTGGAATCGACGTCCGGCAGCGACAGCGGCACCTCGAACCCGAACACCGGATCGATGCGCGTCGGTTGTCCTTGGAATTTTCCCGACAGTGCTGCGTCGAGCAGCGCGCGGGTGACTTTGATCGGCATACGCTGGCCCTCGCCGTACTTGCCACCCGTCCATCCGGTATTGATGAGCCAGCAATCGACGCCATGCTCGGCGATCAGCCGGCGCAGCAGCTTGCCATAGACCGTCGGGTGACGCGGCATGAACGGCGCGCCGAAGCACGCCGAGAAGGTCGCCTTCGGGTCGCTGCCCATACCCTTTTCCGTACCGGCCACCTTGGCAGTATAGCCGGACAAGAAGTGATAGACCGCCTGCGCCGGATTGAGCTTGGCAATCGGCGGCAGAACGCCGAATGCGTCGGCCGTCAGCATGACGATGTTCTTGGGATGCCCGGCAACACCGGTGTCACTGGCGTTGGCGATGTGGTCGAGCGGATAGGCCGAGCGGGTATTCTCCGTCAGGCGGCCGTCGTCAAAGTTGGTGCTGCCGGTTGCCGGATCGATGATGACGTTCTCGAGCACGGTGCCGAACCGGCTGGACGCAGCATAAATCTCGGGTTCTGCGGATTTCGACAGGCGGATCGTCTTGGCGTAGCAGCCGCCCTCGAAATTGAAGATACCGTTCTCCGACCAGCCGTGTTCGTCGTCGCCGAGCAGCGTGCGCCGGCTGTCGGCCGAAAGCGTGGTCTTGCCGGTGCCGGACAGCCCGAAGAACACGGCGCTGTTGCCGTCCTTATCGACGTTGGCCGAGCAGTGCATGGGCATGACGCCCTTCTGCGGCAAGCGATAGTTGAGGTAGGTGAAAACACTCTTCTTGATTTCGCCGGCATACGACGTTCCGCCGATCAACACGATGCGGCGCGTGAAATTGACGGCGATCACCGTCTCGCTGCGCGTGCCATGATATTCGGGCGCGGCGCGGAAGCTCGGCAGGGCGACGATCGTCAAGCCGGGCTTGAAGTTCAAAAGGTCCGCGACAGCCGGCCGGCGCAGCAGATTGCGAATGAACAATCCATGCCATGCGTATTCGCAGAACACGCGCGTCGGCAGTTGATGCGCCGGATCAGCGCCGGCGTGCAGGTCCTGTACGAACAGTTCCTTGAATTTTGCGAACTCGCGGAAATCCTGCAACAGCCGGTCGAACTGCTCTTCGGACATCGACTTGTTGTTGTCCCACCAGATCGCGGAATTGGTATCGTCGTCGCGAACGATGAACTTGTCGTCGACGCTGCGGCCGGTGTGCTGTCCGGTTTCAACGACGAACGCGCCCGAAGCCGCCAACCGGCCTTCGTTGCGGCGAACGGCGAACTCCACGAGTTCGGCTGCCGAGTTGTTGATCGACAACCTGCGGCACGCATTCAAAGGGAAGATTTCTTCTGCCATAGCACCGAGCTCGAAGCGATTAGGTTGGTGTTGGGTCTAACAGCCAGACTATGTGGCAGTCGTGAACCTCGTCAGTTGCGCATCCGGGATACTTCGATCCGTTGATTCGCGCCTGTCATTGCGTACATGACCAACCGGTTATTCTACACGCAACCTGTTTCCAATTGCTTGTGCCCGGGTTAGGGGCGGCTGCCGGAAAACTCAACCCATCCCAAAGTATGGGCCAAACAGCGGCGCCGGTGGATTGAGTTAATGTCGCATCTAATCACCGCCGTGCTGGCGTCTGGCCGCCGCCAGACGAGCCAAAACACGGCGCGCGTCGCCGGACGTTTCGACGCGCTCGCCAAATTCCATGCGAATGGACTGGCCGTCGCGGACCAAGTCCGCCCCTTCGGGATCGAGGCCGGTCATGCGCCAAGGTCCGGTCGCCAGCGCCGAGGACCCGGCTTCGTGGGCGGCGTAGAGTGCTACCGCATCGGCGTGATCGGAGTTCATGTGCGAAATAATATCAATCTCCGCGTCGACTAATTTTTCAGCACCCGCGAGATCGATCAACAGTTCGTTTGGCGACAGATCGACGATGCGCCCGAAGCCACCGATAAAATGCGCGCTTTCAACAGCGAGTTCGAAGAATGCGAAATCGGCAAAGTCGGCATACATTTCCGCGGCCGGATGACGGGCAAGAAAACGATGGCGGGAGTGAGCGGTTTTCGGCGGCTGTACGCGGCCTAATATCGTGACGCGGCCACCGGCCAGCGGATCGCCGGTGGCACTTGTGCCGTCGATCATCAGCGAGGCGCGGGGATCGGCGAGAATGTTCTGCGTGTGCAGCGCCAATCTTGAAATGAGCAGCACCGGCGTGCCGTCAGGCTCGGTTGCAACCGTCACCAGCGAGGCATAGGGATACCCGCTCACCCGATCGAGGGTTGCCAGCGATGCTTTGAGCGCGCGGCGCATAAGGAGTCTTGCAGCAGCGCCGGCGGCCCGTCTCGGATCGGAGTTTTCCACCGTCGTTGCCCTTGCTTCAGTCATAGGCTCAGCCCTGGTTTTGCTGGCGTTTGCGAAGATAGATGGAGGAGAGTGATCATTCACCTCCCATTCAGGCGGAAAATAGCATAGCGCTGTTGCCACAATTGATCCACGTTGGAGCCATAAAGCCAACGTGGGTATAACCTGACCCGCAAAAGCTCTAGGGAAACCGGTGCCATGAAAGAGAAGTCCTCGATCGCGCTCGTCGATGATGAGCGCAACATTCTGACCTCACTCGGAATGGCACTGGAGGCGGAAGGCTACAAGGTCCGCACCTACAACGACGGCGCCGCCGCACTCGAGGCTCTGACCGAAGATCCAGCCGACCTCGGCATCTTTGATATCAAGATGCCACGCATGGACGGCATGGAACTGTTACGCCGCGTGCGTCAGCAATCGGATATGCCGGTGATCTTCCTGACGTCGAAAGACGATGAAATCGACGAACTGTTCGGCCTCAAAATGGGTGCCGACGATTATATCTCCAAACCTTTCTCGCAGCGGCTGATCGTTGAACGCGTGCGCGCCATTCTGCGCCGCTCGGGCGTCAAGGACGGCGCGCCGACGGCGGCCGAGATTGCCCGCACACTGGAACGCGGCAAGTTGAAGCTCGACCCCGAGCGCCATACCTGCCACTGGGACAACAAAGCCGTAACACTCACAGTGACCGAATTCCTGATCCTGCAGGCGCTGGCCCAGCGCCCGGGCGTCGTGAAGACCCGCGACGCACTGATGGATGCCGCCTACGACGACCAGGTTTACGTCGACGACCGGACGATCGACAGCCACATCAAGCGTTTACGCAAGAAGTTCAAACAGGTCGACGACGACTTCGATGTGATTGAAACGCTGTACGGCGTCGGCTATCGCTTCAAGGAAGCTTGATCCGGGACGCTCACAACCGCCCGGTCGAGCCGGTTCGGCCCCTTACATGCTAAGGAGGACGACGACGCCGGTTTTATCGGAGAAGCGACGTGTCGCTCGAGACGGAGCGTAGCCCGGCCACAGCAGGCCTTTGGGAGACCGCGAGGACGGCGTTCGCGCGCCTCGCGGGCCGTGTTTCGCGCACCGTGTCCGATCCCCAGGGGACGGTACAGAAAATCGGACGCACCAGACCGTTCCGGTTCATCTCGGCCAATCTCCTCCGCCGCATCCTGCTCGCCAACCTCGCCGGCCTTGCGATCATGGTCGGCGGCATTCTCATCCTGTCGCGCTATAATGTCTGGCTGGTGGACGCCAAACAGGAATCGCTCAGAACGCAGGGCGAGATTATCGCGTCGGCTATCGCCAGCGACGCCCGCATCGAACAGGGCAATATCCATCTCGATCTCGATCAACCTGCCAATCAGCCGGCAGCGAAGGCGCAGGTTCGCGACGACGGATTTGCCGCCATGCAATTGTCCGTTCGCCCCGAGCGCGTGACGCCCATTCTCCGCCGCCTCATCCAACCGACTAGAAACCGGGCGCGCATCTATGGCCGCGACGGCACGTTGATCGTCGATTCGGCGGACCTTCTGACCAAAGGCCAGCTGACACGGCCGAGCGTCGAAACTGAAAAGAAAACCAAGACCAAGAATTTCTGGACCCGGTTGACGGCATTCTTCATCGACACGGAGTTGCCGGTCTACCGCGAAATCGGCAAGGCGAAAGGCACATCGTATCTCGAAGTGCGCAAGGCGCTCGAAGGTGTCACGACGCCGATGCTGCTGCTCAGCGAGAAGGGCGAGCAGATTGTTTCGATGGCCGTCCCGATCAAGAAGGCGAATTCAATTCTCGGCGTTCTGTTGCTGTCGACCAGGCCCGGCGACATCGACAAGATCCTGGACGAACAGCAGTCCTACATTCTGACCTTGGCCGCCGTGGCGCTGCTGGCGACCATCATTTCGTCGCTTCTGCTGTCGCGCACGGTTGCCGAGCCGATCCGCACGCTGTCGGAGGCGGCCGACCGCGTCAGCCGCAACATCGGCGCCCGCCAGGACTTACCCGAATATACCGGCCGCAGCGACGAAGTCGGCCAGCTCGCTCGGGCCTTCAAGGCCATGACAGCCGCGCTTTATCGCCGGATCGAGTCCAGTGAGAGTTTTGCCGCCGACGTGGCGCACGAGTTGAAAAACCCGCTGACTGCCGCGCGATCGACGGCCGAGTCCCTGGTCTACGCCAAGACGCCGGAACAGCGCGATGAACTGGTGCGCCAAATCCAGGGCGAGCTAAAGCGCTTGAACCGGCTGATCACCGACGTCTCCAATGTCTCGCGCCTCGACGCCGAATTGGCGCGCCAGAAGATGGTGCTGGTCGATGCGACCGAGGTGGTGCGCAGTGTCGCCCGCATCTTCCGTGACATTCTTTCCGAAGATCCCCGCCAGATCGCAATCCGCGTCGAACCGACCACGCTCTCACCTGCCTATATGATCGAAGGCGATGAAGGCCGGCTCGGCCAGATCATGACCAATCTGATCGACAACGCCATTTCATTTTCTCCGCCCGCCGGCACGGTCACGGTCGCCGTGCGGCAACTGCCAAAACACGTCGAGATCGCGGTTGAGGATCAGGGGCCCGGCATTCCCGATGACCGGCTCGCGGTCATCTTTGACCGCTTCTATACCGACCGGCCGGAGTCGGAGGCCATTCGCGGCAAGAACTCCGGCCTTGGCCTCTCCATTTCGCGAGAGATCGTGGCGTCGCATCGCGGCGAGATCTGGGCCGAGAACATGACGAGCAGCCCCGCCTCGGCCGATGCCAAATCGGCCGGTGCGAGATTTGTCGTGCGACTGCCCTGGGCCCGCGGAGGCGTCAGTGGCGGACGGCGCATCTGAAACGCGTCTGCACGCGACCGCCATCGGCCTCGGCGAGGCATGCGCCCTGATCCGCGGACCGAGCGGCTCGGGAAAATCTGACCTGGCGCTCCGCTGCCTTGCCACCCCGCCCATCCCAGAAATTGCGACCCCGGCCTATCTCGTCGCCGACGATCAGGTGATTGTCACGCGGACCGGCCTCGGCCTCCTGGCGACGCCGCCCGGCCCGATCGCCGGCCTGATCGAAGTTCGCGGCATCGGCATTCTGCCGGTGCCGTACCGCGCGCCGGCTCGCGTCGACCTGATCGTCGAACTGGTAAACCCGGATGAGATCGAGCGGCTGCCCGATCCTTGGCCGGTGATGAGCCTTCTCGGCCTCGACCGGCCGGTCCTGAAGCTCAGCCCGTTCGAGGCTTCGGCACCATTGAAGCTGCTTTTAGCCCTTGCGCTGCGGCCTTGGGACAACCGCCAAACCTGACCTGTTACCCAAAAGCGCTTGCCTCGCGTGCGAACAGTTGTAAGTCTCCCGACCGCCTGCTGCGGCCAGGATTGGGACCGGCAGGACACCTTAAGGATCGAGCGAGACAGTATGATCGGACTCGTCATTGTGACCCACGGCGGCTTGGCGCGCGAGTTCCGGGCCGCGCTCGAGCATATCGTTGGGCCGCAAACCCAGCTCGAAACCGTTGCCATCGGACCGGAAGACGACATGCCGGCGCGGCGCGGCGAGATTCTGGCGGCCGTCAAAAACGTCGATCAGGGTCAGGGTGTCATCGTGCTGACCGACATGTTCGGCGGCACGCCGTCGAACCTGGCCATCTCGGTCATGGACGAGGTCAACGTCGAAGTCATCGCCGGTATCAATCTGCCGATCCTGGTCAAACTCGCCAGCCTGCGGCGCGAGTTGCCGCTCGCCGAAGCCGTCACCAAGGCGCGCGATGCAGGCCGCAAGTACATCAAGGTCGCGAGCCAGGAATTGTCCGGCGAGTCATGACAGCGTAACCAGCCATGCCCGAATTGAAGAACAGCGCCCGGCCGGAAGCGGTGGTGACGATCATCAACCGCAAGGGGCTGCACGCCCGGGCATCGGCAAAATTCGTGAAACTCGCAGAAACCTTCAAGGCCGCCATCACAGTCACGCGCGACGGTCAAACCGTCGGCGGCACCTCGATCATGGGCTTGATGATGCTGGCGGCCGGCCCCGGTTCGCAGCTCCATATCACCGCCGAGGGGGCCGAGGGGCCGGAAGCGCTTGAGGCGCTGGTGACGCTGGTCGAAAAAGGCTTCGACGAAGAACTCGCCGATCAGGGCTGAGCAAAACAAGCACCCCAGAAACGGCGCAAGGAGCGCTCCTTGCGGAGCGCCCCCTGACCGGTGTGCTGGACCTTTTCGTGTCGCGCCGCTTACCTGGAGAGGTAGAGCGACGAGATCTTGAGTGCGATCGCGCGGAACGCTTCCTTCAACTCGGCACCGTCTTCCGCCAGATACGCGTGTGCCGGAGAGGTTGCGCAGTAGCTCAACGTGCTGATCGCGGTGGCGTTGCCGCCGAGGTCAAACCCGACTGTGTAGACCGTGATGTCTTTGCCGGGTGCCTTCATGCCATCGCACAACGCTCTGGCCTGATTGACGGAGCTGCCGTTGACTTGCCCGGTTGGCGTGGGGGCGCCGCTTGTTCCCGATTCAATGCCGAACGCAGAATATTGCCTATTGTATTCGCCGTCCGTCATCAGGATCGCGATCTTCTTCGTATTGGTGGATGTATACGACGCCGGAACGCTCGAGCCACCCAAGACACTGCCCCAGTTGGGAGAGATCAAGTACCACGCCCACGCCGTTCCGAGATGACCTGCCGTACCACCGCCCAACGACAGACCATTGATCTTGCTGATCAGGGTTGCCTTGTTACTGGTCAACGGCACGACGGCCGACGACGACGGCGTCGAGCATCCACCACCCGACTTGCCGTAGAGTGGCATGATGTACTTGCCAGCGCCGACCGCAGCATCGGTGTACTTATCCGTGCCCTTGCGCTCAACAACGCATGGACTCTTTCTGGTGAACGCAGTGCCAGTTACGCACGTCGTCTTGCCCTTGTTGGTCGTGCATACATTGGGCCCATACACCGTTGCCGACATTGCCGGATCGCGAACGGCATTGTAGAGCGTCAACGGAAGGTTGACGTCGGCCGAGAACGGCGCGATGGCAACCTTGGATGTGTATTCGCTCTGGTCGGCCCAGACGATGATCTCAACCAGATCCTTGGCCGCCGTCTTCATGTCGGAGAACTTGGTACCGCTCATGGAGCCGGACACGTCGAGCATCAGCGAAATCTCAAGGTTGGTTTCGGCGTTACCGCCAACCGCAAGCTTGGCTTTGCTGTATTCGCTGCCGGTCGTATTGAACAACGGCATCTCGTCGGTACCGATGAACGACAGGAACGGCGTGCGCATCCAGAGATCGCCCTGTGCGGTGAACTCTGTGCCACCATTCGACGCCACGAACGTCAAGGTGCCATCGACGCCAGGACGATCGGCAACGTTTTGATTGTAGACGCGCAGCGCTGCGTTCTTCGCATCGGTTTCGCTGCCGCCCGTCTGTAGCATCCGGCCGCCGGCCAACACGGCCGCGTCGATCGCCATCGCCGTGTCGTTGCGCGCTGTCAGCCAACGGCCGTAATCGACCGCCGCTCCGACCAGTCCGAACATCGCGATCGCCATCAGGCCGAACATCACCGCCACGTCGCCGGCCTTATCAGCCGCGAACAGGCGAGACCCAGCCGCAATCCTGCGCGCAAAACGGTTGGCCAGCGGCCCTCCGTTCCCGGCACGATCACGGCGTTCTGCCGTTGAAGAAGACATAGTACACCTCCAGCACACTTCTCAAGTGTTATTGAAGGTACGCGGTTGATCTTTAAGAATAGTAAAAATCATAAACACTGTAGAAGTTTGATATAGACAGCAAATAATTCGTTTATACTCAATTTTATTAAAACTTTATCTGACTTTTTTACCGCTTGTAAGCGAGTATTGCTTTGATTTGTAAGTATCACATCCATTTGCTAACAACTTATGAATAAAACTACTTCGATTTTCAAAAAAAGTATCTGGCGTCGGCCCGTGGCCTCAAGGGACATAAAGAGTTGTTTATGTCTTGTTGCGTCCTGCGAGCCAGGTCGCTATACAAACCGCGTGTTTCGGGGCTTGCGCCCCGCTATTCCCACCCCCTGAGGAACCGCTACATGGCCAACGCCGCCGATTACATCGTCAAGGACATCAGCCTCGCCGAGTGGGGCCGCAAGGAAATCGCCATCGCCGAAACCGAAATGCCAGGCCTGATGGCAACCCGGGTCGAATACGGCAAGGCGCAGCCGCTAAAGGGCGCGCGCATCGCCGGCTCGTTGCATATGACCATCCAGACAGCCGTGCTGATCGAGACCCTAACGGCGCTTGGCGCCGACATCCGCTGGGTCTCCTGCAACATCTATTCGACCCAGGACCATGCCGCCGCGGCGATCGCTGCCGCCGGCGTTCCGGTGTTCGCCTGGAAGGGCGAGAGCCTCAAAGACTACTGGGACTACACCCGCAAGCTGTTCGAGTGGGCTGACGGCGGCATGCCGAACTTAATCCTCGACGACGGCGGCGACGCCACCATGTTCGTCCACTTGGGTCTCAGAGCCGAGAACGGCGACACCGCCTTCCTCGACGCACCGGGCTCGGAGGAAGAGGAAATCTTCTTCGCGTTGTTGAAGCAGACACTCAAGGACAAGCCGAAGGGCTGGTTCGCCGCGCTCGCCAAGGCCATCAAGGGCGTTTCGGAAGAAACCACCACCGGCGTGCATCGCCTGTACGAAATGCAGAAGGCCGGCAAACTGCTGTTCCCGGCCATCAACGTCAATGACTCGGTCACCAAATCGAAATTCGACAACCTGTATGGCTGCCGGGAATCGCTGGTCGACGGCATCCGCCGCGGCACCGACGTGATGATGGCCGGCAAGGTCGCGTTCGTCGCCGGCTTCGGTGATGTCGGCAAGGGTTCTGCCGCCTCGCTGCGCCAGGCCGGCTGCCGCGTGATGGTGTCGGAAATCGATCCGATCTGCGCACTGCAGGCCGCCATGGAAGGCTATGAAGTCGTGACCATGGAAGACGCGGCCCCGCGCGCCGACATTTTCGTCACGGCAACCGGCAATAAGGACGTCATCACCGCTGATCACATGCGGGCGATGAAGGACCGGGCGATTGTCTGCAACATCGGCCACTTCGACAATGAAATTCAGGTGGCCGCGCTCAAGAACTACAAGTGGGTCAACATCAAGCCGCAGGTCGACGAAATCGAGTTCCCGGACGGCAAACGCATCATTCTGCTTTCGGAAGGCCGGCTTGTGAACCTCGGCAACGCCATGGGCCACCCCTCGTTCGTCATGTCGGCGTCGTTCACCACTCAGACGCTCGCCCAGATCGAACTGTGGACCAACCCCGGCAAGTACAAGACGGAAGTCTACACGTTGCCGAAGCACCTCGATGAGAAGGTGGCGATGCTGCATCTGACCAAAATCGGCGCCAAGCTGACCAAGCTGCGGCCCGACCAATCGGCCTACATCGGCATCAATCCGGAAGGTCCATTCAAAGCCGACCACTACCGCTACTAGAGCGCTTGGCGATCCGATGGAATCGGATCGGCGCTCTAGTTTATTGTTTTGTCGCATTTTCTACGACGAACCGGTGGCCACTTCGTCGGAAAATACTCTAGAGCGCTGCATAGCCTCGCGCTGCTTTTGAAACACGATGCGGCGCCGGATAACTCAGTCCGGCGCCGCATTTCTTTGGGCAGTGGACTTCGAGCCCTGGCAAGGGGTGGCGAAGCCAACCATAATCACAGCCGATTCGAATCGATGGGCGCTTTGAGCGCCGCGCTTCGATGCCGTTGCTTCCCGCCTTGTTTTGCGTCGCGCGCCCTCGGACTACTGAAAAGAGCCCTCAGGACATGCCCTCGCACGCCGCCAGCGAACGCTTGAACAACACCAAGGTCGAACTCGTCATGCTGCTGCTCGCCAGCGTGGCGGTGGTGCTCGTTCTGACCATTGCCGTGTCCAAAGGCTATGAGACGCAATTCGAGTTTGCCTTCCCGAGCGCCCTCGTTCTGATGCTGCTGGCCAGTGCCGGCGTTCTGGCAGCGACCTACGTGGCGTTGAGAACGATTTCCGCCTCCCGCCAGGCGGCGACAGTGAAGGACGCAGAAATTCATGATCTCGAGCGCCGGCTGACTGCCGCCGAGGCGCTGATCCGTGCTGAGCCGCAGGTGTTGATCTACTGGGAACAGGGCAAAGGCCTCAAGATCGTTGCCCAATCTCTCGAAGGCGTGCCTGGGCTGCCGACAACCGATCATGACCTCTTGAAGTTTGGCGCCTGGCTCGAACACAAGTCGGCCGCCGAGTTGAAAGCGGCGCTTGACCATCTGTTCGCCGAGGGCACCAGCTTCAACATGATCCTGAAGACGGCGGCCGGCGGGCATATCGAAGCCGATGGCCGCGCCGCCGGCAGCCGGGCCGTCCTGAAACTGCGCGATGTCGCCGGCTATAAGCGCGATCTCGGCGTCATTCTCG
This sequence comes from Hyphomicrobium sp., assembly GCA_031415475.1. Taxonomy (GTDB): domain Bacteria; phylum Pseudomonadota; class Alphaproteobacteria; order Rhizobiales; family Hyphomicrobiaceae; genus JAGVSR01. The sequence continues at coordinate 1,747 of JANORU010000341.1, read as the reverse complement.
ATCACCACAAGAACATCGCCCGCGATATCCGGTCCAGCAGGGCACTTCTCAATGCCCTGCCGAGCCCCGTGTGGCTCCGCGATCAAGCAGGCCGCTTAACGTGGGTGAACACGGCCTACGTCAAAGCCGTTGAAGCAGCGGACGATGCCGAGGTTTTGCGATCGCAAATCGAACTGCTCGAATCCCGGCAGCGGCGCTCGGTGGTCAAAGCGTTGAAGGCCGGCAAGACCTTTCGCGAACGCCTGCCGTTGATCACCGGCGGCGACCGCAAGAAGCATGAAGTCATCTCGCTGCCGCTGGCCGATGCGGTGGCCGGTGTCGCCATCGACGTGGCGGCACTTGAATCGGCGCAAGGCGAAGTCGACCGGCTGGTCGAAGCCTATGACCGGACACTCAACCGCGTCGCCACTGCAGTCGCCATTTTTGGCACCGACCAGCGCCTGACATTCTTCAACGACGCCTTCCAAAAGCTCTGGCAAATCGAAAAAGACTGGCTTTTGTCGAAGCCGGAAGGTGCGGCGGTAATCGATCGCCTGCGCGATCTCGGCCGGCTGCCGTCGACCGCCAATTACCGCGAGTGGCGCACGAAGATGCTGACGCCGGCGACCGGCGCCGGTGACTACGACGAAACCTGGCACGTTCCCGACGGCCGCGTCATCCACACCAGCGCCGAACGCATGCCCGATGGCGGCGTCACCTATCTGTTCGACGACGAAACCGAACGCCAGGCGCTCGAAAGCCGCTACGTCGGGCTGACACGGGTACAGGGCGAAACGCTCAACAGCCTCAAAGAAGGCGTCGCCGTGTTTGCCACCGACGGCCGTCTACAGCTGTTCAACGTGGCGTTTGCTGCAATCTGGAAGCAGTCGCTCGAGCGGCTAGCACTCAATCCGCACATCGAGACCTTTATCGCCGACGCCCGCGCCATGTTCGACGACCAAAGCGTTTGGGCGACCATAGCCCGCGCCGTCACGTCTTTGACCGATGAGCGCGAAACGCTCGAAGGCCAAATGGTCCGCCCCGACGCCAGCGTCATCGATTATGCGGCAACGCCCCTGCCCGACGGCGCAACGCTTGTCACCTTCGCCGACGTGACCGACGCCAAACGCTACGAGCGCGCGCTCATCGAGCGCAACGAAGCGCTGATCGCTGCCGACCGGCTGAAGAACCAGTTTATCGGCCACGTATCGTATGAGTTGAGAACTCCGCTGACCAACATCATCGGCTTCAGCGAACTGCTGGCCAGCCCGCATATTGGTTCGCTGACCGAAAAGCAGCGCGAGTATCTCGAAGACATCACGTCGTCCTCGAAGACACTGCTGGCAATTATCGACGACATTCTCGATCTGGCAACCATCGATGCCGGCGCGCTCGATCTAAAGCTCGGCACGGTATTCGTGCGCGATGTCATCGATCAAACCATCCTGACGCTGCGCGAGCGCGTCGCCCGTGCCGACCTGACGCTCGATGTGGCCCTCAGCGACGACGTGGCGACGATCGTTGCCGACGAGGAGCGGGTGCGCCAGATGCTCTACAATCTGATGTCGAATGCCGTCGGCTTCTCCAACCCCGGCGGCGTCATCACCGTCAGTTGCTGGCGCGAAGACGGCGAGTTGGTGCTATCGGTCGAGGACCAGGGGCGCGGCATCCCAGCCGAGCAGCAGAACCGGGCGTTTGAGCGGTTCGAAAGCCGCACCCAGTGATCAGGCCACCGTGGCGCCGGTCTTGGGCTTTCGATCGTCAAAAG
>JANORU010000340.1:0-21614 GCA_031415475.1 Hyphomicrobium sp. | reverse complement strand
CGGCAATCGACATCGAAGTACATGCCGCCCTTGTCAGCATCCTCCTCCATGTAGAACAGCGTGCAGAACACACGCGCCATGCGCTTGTTCCAGGGCAACTGGCAGAAGGTTTCGGGATCGGGGAGGGCAATCACTTCGTGGGCGTTGGCCGGAAATCCGATCAGCTGGCCGTGCCGGTCGGCGAACACGTTGACAACACCACCCATGAAGGTCTGAACGCCCTTTTTGGCGAGACTTTCCCAATGCCGAGCGGGCGAAGCCTTGCCCATGATGCGGCCCGTGAGGGAGATATACTGCAGATAAATGTAGTCGACACCAAGCTCGTCAATCTTCTTGCGAACGCGCGCCACATAGTCGGCCCGCTTGGGGTCACTCAATTCGCGCTCGAGATCCGACACCTTTGTGCCCGATGCCATGGCTTGCACGTTCATGCCACCCGTCTCCTTCAACCTGCTTCCAGATACCGCTTCACTTCTTCCGGACTTACCGCGCGGCGAAGCGAGGCATCCTCGGCCTCGCAGATCATGGCGAAATGCTCGACGAACTCAGCACCGAACAGAGCCTTGGCTTTGTCGCTGGTGCGAAAACGGCGTGTCGCCTCCAACAGATCGGCCGGCAAGCGCGGTTCGCCGGCCGGAATTTCGCTTGGGCCGCCGGCGGCGATCGGCTTCGATTTGAGGTCCAGCTTTCTCGCTAAGCCATCGAGCCCGGTGCCGAGCACCAGCGCCAGGGTGAGATAGGGATTGCAGTCACTGCCCGGCAGGCGGAATTCAAGACGGGTCCGCTCAGGTGTTTCGTTGGCGGTGCGAATGGCGGCCGAATAATTGTAGGGCGACCAGCTCATGGTCTTCGGCGCCCAACTGCCGGGCGCGAGCCGGCGGTAGTCGTTGACGGTATGGGCGCACAGCGGAAAAGCCTCCGGCACACTCTCTATGATGCCGGCCATGAACGATTTCGCGGTTGCCGACAGCCCGTTCTCGTCTTGTGAATCGGCAAACACGTTGCGGCCGGACTTATCTTTCAACGACACGGTGACGTGACCACCGATGGCGGGGAAGCCGAGCCCCGTCAGCGCCATAAAGGAAGCCGTTAAATTGCGCTGCCGGCAAAAGGATTTCGTGAACATGCGAAAAAACGCGGCATCGTCGGCTGCGCGCATGGCCGGCCGGTGTCGCAACGTCGCCTCGAAGCATCCCGGTCCAAGTTCGACCGACAGCGAATGCAAACCGATGTTGGCCTTGAGGAGGAGCACTTCGAGATCGCCGACGAACGGCGCGAAGGTCGCCGCTGTCTGGCCAGACCAGCAGCGGTTGTCGGCGGCGAACAGTGCGGGATTGGCAAACCCTTTGGCGCGCAGTGAGTCTGCGGTCTCATTCAAGACGATGAATTCGAACTCAAAGGCGGCTTCAACAGTGTGGCCGGCGCGCTCGGCAACCGCGATCTGAGACCGCAAGACATGCCGGGGCATGATGGCCGCTTGCGGACCGGCGTAGTCGGCAACCATGATCGCGGCATTGGGTTCAAACGGATAGGGCCGGATCGAGTCGACATCGATGGCGATCCGCTCGCTGCGATACGGACCCGGCGCGAGAATATTTTCGCCCGAGTCCCACTTGGGCAGTACATTGCCGAAGACCGCCGTATCGGCACTTTCGAGAAGCTCTGGCCGGCGCAGGCGGCGCTCGCGAAACATGCTGGCGTAGTCGAACACGCCGAGATGGACGACGTCGGCGCCAACACTGTCGAGCGCGCGGGTGAGATCCGCACTCAGGCTATCGGCCGCCATTCCATTCCCTCCCGAAATCCCTGACGAGGGCGGTCGAGCGTGGCTTCGAGTCCGTGACCGGGTGCCCGTGGCCTAAGCATAGCAACTGCCGTGATAGGGGCTGAAGACTGCACTAGATGTTTGTTTTTGTTATATATTTCAGATGCCAACCGCCCGGTTGCCGGGCCTGCGAGCTGGCATATGCTGCACTATCGCGGCGCTCGCTGCAATTCTGCAGTGCCCTGCGGTGCAATTTTTTTCACTTGGCGTAATGCCCGACAGACCCTGCTCGGTCCCTCAGCCGGTCAAGAACTGGCTCGCTGAAAACAGCGACAGGAACGGAATGCCGGCCGAAGCATAGAGCTCGCGGGCGGCCTGTTCGCGATCGAGGATCGACAGCACGAGCACCACGTCGGCGCCGGCGTCGCGGATCTCGTTGACCGCCTTCATCGCCGACGCGCCGGTGGTCGTCACATCTTCGACGATGGCGACGCGCTTGCCCGTAAGGCTGACCGCGCCCTCGATGCGCTTCTTGGTGCCATGCTCCTTCGCCTGTTTGCGAACGAAGAAGCCGGCGATCGGCTTGCCGGCGACGAAGCTTTTCGCACATACCGGACTGATGAGCGGCACGGCGCCCATTTCGAGGCCACCCACCGCATCGACGTTGAGCGCCGAGACAGCGTCGAAAATCAGTTGCGCCAACAGCTCCGCCCCCTCGGGGTGGAACATGGTCGGCTTCATATCGAAATAGTAGGTGCTGCGCTCGCCCGACGACAAGACAACGTCGCCTTGAATGAACGATTGCCGGCGGACGATTTCAAACAGGCGGGCGTGTGCGGTCTGCCGGTCGAATGTCATCGCAGAAGCCCCGCTGATCTCGAGCGTGAAACCGGTCCTAGGGTCTGTCCAGTTCTGATGGACTCATGGACCGACCCTAGCTTCTTGTTTTTCCGTGCTTCTTATCGGAAAACCGCTTCGCACTTTTCCGGAAGCACTCTAGGCCGCCTTGCCGCCGAGCGCCTTCAACTGCTCGATGGCGCGTTCCGCCAGCATACGGCTGTTGTCATCCTTGGCCGCTGCCAGATCGGCTTCGGCGATCGTCAACTCGCCATCCATCCAGTCGCTCGCCAATTCCGCCGTATCGAAGGCCTTTTCGGCCAGCACCGTGACCCGATCGGGGCCGATTTCCACGAAGCCCGACTTGACGAAAATCCTGTTCTTGGTGCCGCCGGTCGACACATCGATGATGCCCGGACGGAGCGTGGAAACAAGTGGCGCATGGCCGGCAAAAACCGTCATATCGCCTTCGATGCCGGGCAGTGCGACCGCCTCGGCGTCGCCCGAAATCAGGATCCGCTCGGGGCTCACCAATTCGAACTTGAACGTACCTGCCATCGTCTAGCGTCCTTCACTGTCGTGCGCGGTCAAACCGTGTCGCCGCCGCCGCTCTTGTCGCGAACTTGCTCTTCCGTCTGCAGCTTCGTCCCGCAGAACGGACAGAAAAACACCGGATGATCGAGCATCCCAGGCTCCTCGTCCTCCATCTCGATGAGACCCACCGACATGTAGAGGACGCCGCCTTCACCGACCGTAATGAGCGGCTCGAACTCGGTCCCGCTCATCGTTTCCTTCAAGGCGTCGCAACAGGTGCCGAACGTCGTTGCCCCGGTTTCGTCCGCCCCACCTGCGCCCGCCATGACGTTGTCCTTTCACGGCCAGCCCGGCCCAAATGGCCTTCGAACTTAGGCCGCCTCTGCCAGCTTCTCAGCCTTGGCAATCGCCTCTTCGATGGTGCCGACCATGTAGAAGGCCTGCTCGGGAAGGTGATCGTAATCGCCGTCGCACAGGCCCTTGAAGCCCTTGATCGTGTCGGCGAGGGCCACAAGCTTGCCCGGCGAGCCGGTGAACACTTCGGCGACCGTGAACGGCTGCGACATGAACCGCTCGATCTTGCGGGCGCGGGCGACCGTTATCTTGTCGTCTTCGCTGAGCTCGTCCATGCCGAGAATGGCGATGATGTCCTGCAGCGACTTATACTTCTGCAGGATCGACTGAACCCGGCGAGCAATTGCGTAGTGCTCTTCGCCGACGACGCGCGGATCGAGCATGCGCGACGTCGAGTCGAGCGGATCGACGGCCGGGTAGATGCCCTTTTCAGCAATCGAACGCGACAGCACGGTCGTTGCGTCCAAATGCGCGAACGAGGTGGCCGGCGCCGGGTCGGTCAAGTCGTCGGCCGGCACGTAAATCGCCTGCACCGAGGTGATCGATCCCTTCTGCGTCGTGGTGATACGTTCCTGCAGGGCGCCCATGTCGGTAGCTAACGTCGGCTGATAGCCGACCGCCGAAGGAATACGGCCGAGAAGTGCCGACACTTCCGAGCCCGCCTGCGTGAAGCGGAAGATGTTGTCGACGAAGAACAGTACGTACTGACCCTGATCTCGGAAGTGCTCGGCGACCGTCAGCCCGGAAAGGCCAACACGCATACGTGCGCCCGGCGGCTCGTTCATCTGGCCATAGACGAGCGCGCACTTGGAGCCCTTGGTCGAGCCGTTGTTCTTCTTCGGGTCAACGTTGACTTTCGATTCGATCATTTCGTGATAGAGGTCGTTGCCTTCGCGCGTGCGCTCGCCGACGCCGGCGAACACCGAGTAGCCGCCGTGCGCCTTGGCGACGTTGTTGATCAGTTCCATGATGAGAACGGTCTTGCCGACGCCGGCGCCGCCGAACAGGCCGACCTTGCCGCCCTTGGCGTACGGCGCGAGAAGATCGACGACCTTGATCCCGGTGACGAGGATCTGCGCTTCCGACGCCTGATCGGCAAAGCTCGGCGCGGGTTGATGGATGGCGCGGGTGCCCTTCGATCCGATGGGACCGGCTTCATCGACCGGCTCACCGATGACATTCATGATGCGCCCCAAGGTTTCCTCGCCGACCGGGACCATGATGGTGGTCCCGGTATCGGTGACGTCCTGGCCGCGAACCAGACCCTCGGTCGAGTCCATGGCGATCGTGCGCACGGTGTTCTCGCCCAAGTGCTGCGCGACTTCGAGAACCAGGCGAACACCGTGGTTCGTGGTCTCGAGTGCGTTCAGAATCTCGGGCAAATGGCCGTCGAACTGCACGTCGACGACGGCGCCTGTGACCTGGCGGATCTTCCCAACTTTGTTCGTAGCCATTGCTTCGCTTCCTCGTCCGTTCACTTGTAGGTTGGGTTAGACCGCCCTTGCGGTCGTAACCCAACATGATGTCGTTCCGGTCTTTGTTGGGTTACGCGCTGAAGACGCGCTAACCCAACCTACGTTCCAATTACAGAAACCACAGCTTCAACCGCGCATGTGAACTGCCTTCTCGATTGCCGCCTTGACCTCTTCGAGCAACTTAATGTTCGCGTGTGACAGAGCCTGCTGGTCCCCACTTGAGGTTCGGAGCACCAATGCACCCTTTGAACAAAGGCCCGCTATTGCGAGTAGCATTGCCAGAAAGAGAAGACCTCCACCACCGCTACCTCCAGCAACCCCTAGTGCAGCAACGATAAACGCAGCTATGAACCACGCGTTCCGATTTGAGGGCTTCACCAAAACGCTTCCGATGCCATTGATTGGGTACGATGTGCTGCCCACTTTCACCAACGTTCTGCTCACTTCTACTAGGGTCGACTTATAGAAAAACTCATCCATCGATCCCCACTCCTGAAATTACTAAAGCGCTTCCGCGCCCGAAATGATTTCGATCAGTTCTTTGGTGATGTTGGCCTGACGGAGCCGATTGTATTTGATCGTCAGCTTGTTGATCATGTCGCCGGCGTTGCGCGTGGCGTTATCCATGGCGCTCATGCGAGCGCCCTGTTCGGAGGCGGCGTTTTCGAGAAGGCCGCGAAACACCTGGGTCGAGATGTTGCGCTTGAGCAAGTAGCCCATGACGTCTTCTTCGCTCGGCTCATATTCGTGAATTGAACTGCTGCCCATGGCCGCCTCGCCTGCGGCGTCCGGAATTTTCGCCGGAATCAACTGCAGCGCCGTCGGCTTCTGAGCGATGACCGACTTGAACTCCGAGAAATACAGCGTGGCGACGTCGAAGCCGCCGGCCTCGAACATCGCCAGCACCTTGTTGGCGACGCCCTCGGCGTGGCCAAAGTTGAGCTGCTTGATGCCCTGGAAATCCGTGCGCTCGACGATGTTGCGGCCGAGATCGCGACGCAGGTTGTCGGCGCCCTTGCGGCCAACCGTCATGATCTTGACGGTCTTGCCGGCGGCGATCAGCTTGTGCGCGTCCAGACGGGCGAGCTTGGCGATGTTGGAATTGAAGCCGCCGCACAGACCGCGCTCGGCGGTCATGACGATCAGCAACCGCACCTGATCCTTGCCATTGCCGACGAGCAACGGCGATGCGCCACTGTTATCGGTGACCTTGGAGGCGATGCTTGCCAGCACGCCATCCATGCGTTCGGCATAGGGGCGGGCAGCGGTCGCGGCTTCCTGCGCGCGGCGCAGCTTGGCGGCGGCCACCATCTGCATGGCCTTGGTAATTTTCCGCGTCGCCTTCACTGAGGCGATGCGGTTTCGCATGTCTTTCAAGGACGCCATTGAGCAGGTTCCCTATCTCGTTCAAGGCGCCTTAGAGAAACGACTTCTGGATTTGCTCAACGACGGCCTTGAGCTTGCCGGCGGTCGCATCCGACAGATCCTTGGTCGCGCGAATATCGTCGAGGATTGCCATGTTCTGACTGCGCAGGTTGGCGAGCAGCGCATCTTCAAACGGCTTCACCTTGTCGACCGGCATCGCGTCGAGATAGCCGTTGACGCCGGCATAGATGACCGAGACTTGCTCTTCCATCTTGAGCGGCGAGAACTGCGACTGCTTCAAGAGTTCAGTGAGACGCGAGCCGCGGTTCAAAAGCCGCTGCGTCGCCGCATCGAGGTCGGAACCGAACTGAGCGAAGGCCGCCATTTCACGATACTGAGCGAGCTCGCCCTTGATCTTGCCGGCGACCTTCTTCATCGCCTTGGTCTGGGCCGAAGAGCCGACGCGCGACACCGACAGGCCGACGTTCACGGCCGGACGGATGCCCTGATAGAAGAGATCGCTTTCCAAGAAGATCTGGCCGTCGGTGATCGAAATCACGTTGGTCGGAATGAACGCCGACACGTCGTTGCCCTGGGTTTCGATGACCGGCAGCGCCGTCAGCGAACCCTTGCCGGCGGCATCGCCGAGCTTGGCGGCGCGCTCGAGCAGACGAGAGTGGAGATAGAACACGTCGCCGGGATAGGCTTCGCGGCCAGGCGGGCGGCGAAGAAGCAGCGACATCTGACGATAAGCAACCGCCTGCTTGGACAAGTCGTCGTAGGCGATCACGGCGTGCATGCCGTTGTCGCGGAAGAATTCGCCCATGGTGCAGCCGGTGAACGGCGCCAGGTACTGCATCGGCGCGGGATCGGATGCGGTGGCGGCAACGATGATCGAGTATTCGAGCGCGCCGCGCTCTTCCAGCACCTTGACGAACTGAGCAACGGTCGAGCGCTTCTGACCGATGGCGACGTAGACGCAATAGAGCTTCTGGCTCTCGTCGTTGCCGGCGTTGAGCGACTTCTGATTGAGAATGGTGTCGAGGATGACCGCCGTCTTGCCGGTCTGGCGGTCGCCGATGACGAGTTCGCGCTGGCCACGGCCAATCGGGATCAGCGAGTCGATCGCCTTGAGGCCGGTTGCCATCGGCTCATGCACCGATTTGCGCGGCAGAATGCCGGGCGCCTTGACGTCGACGCGCATGCGCTTGTCGGACTTGATCGGGCCCTTGCCGTCAATCGGGTTGCCGAGGCCATCGACCACGCGGCCGAGCAAGCCCTTGCCGACCGGCACTTCCACGATCGCGCCGGTGCGCTTGACCGTGTCGCCTTCCTTGATGCCGCGGTCGTCGCCGAAGATCACGACGCCGACGTTGTCGGCTTCGAGGTTCAACGCCATACCGCGAATGCCGCCAGGGAATTCGACCATCTCCCCGGCCTGGACGTTGTCGAGGCCGTAGACGCGGGCAATACCATCGCCGACCGACAGCACCTGCCCGATTTCGGAGACCTGCGTCTCCTTGCCGAAATTCTTGATCTGATCCTTGAGGATCGAGGTGATCTCTGCGGCCCGGATTTCCATTACCTTCGACCTCTGCCGTTCATGTTTATCTGTAAAGCAGCGGTCCAATCGATAAGAGCCGGACCGCGCCGTGTTGTTTTCAATCAAGCAAAACCCGGCGCCGCGAGCGGGCCGGGTTCCGGTTAGGTGCTGCCCTTGAGGGCGAATTTCATCGTGTCGAGTTTGGTCTTCAAAGAACTGTCGACCATTCGGCTACCAACTTTGACGATCAGGCCACCGAGCAGCGACGGATCGACCTTGGTGCGCAGCGTAACGTCTTTGCCGACGCTGGCTTTCAGCGTATCGCGCAATTGCGCGATGTGGGCGTCCGACAGTGGCGTCGCTGACGTGACTTCGGCGGTTGCTTCGCCGCGCGCCTTGGCCGCCAGCGACCGGAACGCCGCGACAATGTCGGTCGCGGCAAACAGGCGGCGATTTTTCGCCAGCAGTTTGAAGAAGTTGATGGTCAACGGGCCGACGCCGGCCTTGTTCAGAACGGCGCTCAGTGCGGCACCCTGCTCATCGGCCGGGATCACAGGACTGCGGATCATGCGCACCAAATCGGCGCTTTCGTCCATCAGAGCCTGGAACTTGCCAAGATCGGCTTCGACGTCGCCGACCTGCTTTTCTTCACTGGCGAGATCGAAAAGCGCCGAGGCGTAGCGGCCCGCAACACTCGCCATCTGGGGTTCGTCAGTTGCCACGTCGGATGCTCTCGCGCGAAGGGTGAGGAAGCAGTCCCGTCGGACGGCTTTTTCCCAATAATCTGTGGGCTTTAGACCAACAAAAGCAGGCGCGAAGCTGTTCCCAACGAGCCCCCTTCTGACGTCCGGGGGTGCTGTAACATGCGAAAGATAGGGCAGCAACGGCTGGCGGCGAGCCTGAATGACGCATCGCCGCATGAGTCCGCATCGCTTTGATCTTCAGCGTGATACCGATCGCGACTGCAATCCTCTGCGGCCCTATCAAGGGCCGGCGGGTGCTGGGCAATCGCCCAGGCCTGCAGCGGCGGCTCCCGGGCTATCCCAACTCACATCTGCTGGCGCTGGTGGCGTCGATCTGCTTTCGTATCATAGACGCGAATGTTCGCTGTTGGGCTAACAGCGGCCTTGGCTGAGCCAATCGTGTGGTGGAATATCGAGCAGATGCGAACGGTGGTTCGCGGCACGATTATTAGGCCCCTCAAAAATTTCTACCGTACCCTGATGTAGGTTTTGACCGCGCTTCAAAGCTAGACCATAAGGGTCGTTGTAGTTGTCCGAACAACAAAATCCAAAGGAGGACCCGTCATGTTTTCGCGCCGTAGTTTCATCACTGGCGCCACTATGGCGTCGGTCGCCGTGGGAGCAAATCGAGCCGCGGCAGCGGATGCATGCACAGTGATAGGTGCTGACTTGCAAAGGGCCACAACTCCTGAAGCCGCAGTCCAAATGCTGAAGGAAGGCAATGCACGCTTCGTGGCCGGCAAATCGATGAATTGCAATCTGCTCGAACAGGTTAAGGCCACATCGAAGGGGCAGTTCCCAATTGCGGCCATTGTCGGCTGCATCGATAGTCGCGTCCCCCCGGAACTGGTTTTCGATCAGCAGCTCGGCGACATTTTCGCGGCGCGCATTGCCGGAAATTTTGTCAACGATGACATTATCGGCAGTCTTGAATTTGCGACCAAGGTGGCAGGCGCAAAGGCAATTGTCGTTCTTGGTCACTCTGAATGTGGCGCCATCAAAGGTGGCATCGACAAGGCCCAGCTGGGGCTGCTTACGAAGATGTTGGAGAATTTCGATTCTGCAATCCAGGCCAATGCGGCAATGGAAGGCGAGAAGACCTCTAAGAACAAGAAACTCGTCCAAGCGGTAGCCGATACAAACGCTACTATGGCCGCCAAAAAGCTCGTGGAACGCAGCGAAGTTCTGAAATCTCTCGTCGAGGAAAAGCAACTAATCATCGCCGCAGCCATGCACGACATCAGCACCGGCAAAGTGTCATTTTTCTCTTAGGACTTGAGTAAGAAGAGGCCTGCATTACCGTAACGGCGGACGGGACGCTGGAACTCCGTCCCCGCTTCGGCAATTTCAGCCGGGATCTGCACCCGGCCATCGCCGGAGTGGCATGCAGCGCGGTGCGCTGAGTGGTTGTTGGCGCGCCCTCACCCCTCACAAAAAGTTATAGGGATCGATGTCGACCGACAGGCGCAAGTCGCCTTTGGGTTCGGGCGAGATCGCCAGCCATTCGCGGACGTAGGCCTGGATATCCAATTCGCGCGGGGCTTTGACGAGCAGGCGCCAGCGATGGCGGCCGCGCACGACCGAGATCGGCGCTTCGGCGGGGCCCAATACATCGATGCGATCTGCTGGCGGCGCGCGACGCGCAACCTCGCGAGCGAACCGTTCAGCCAACTCCTTGTCGCGTGCCGAAATGACAAGCGCGGCGAGGCGGCCATAGGGCGGTAACATTCCGCGCTGGCGCATGTCGATTTCCGAATTCAGGAACGCTTCGCGGTCGCCGGATAAAATGGCCTGCATCACCGGATGCTCGGGCAGATGCGTTTGCACGTAGCCGCGGCCTTGCGTGAATGTGCGCCCAGCGCGGCCCGTCACCTGATGCAGCAATTGGAAGGTGCGTTCGCCGGCGCGCGGATCGGCACCGAGCGACAGCCCGAGATCGCCATCAACAATGCCGACGGTCGCGAGGTTGGGAAAATGATGGCCCTTGGCGACCATTTGCGTGCCGATGATGATGTCGATTTCGCCAGCCTCGATGCGATTGATGGTCTCGCGCATTTCGACGAGACCCGGAATGAGATCCGACGACAGTAGCGCCACGCGCGCCTCGGGGAAGCGTTCGGCAATTTCTTCGGCGACCCGCTCGACGCCCGGTCCGCAGGCGACAAGCGACTCGGGCGCCTCGCACTTCGGGCATTTTTCGGGAATGGGAACAGAGAACCCGCAGTGATGGCAGTTGAGCCGCTTTCTGAAGCGGTGCTCGACCAGCCAGGCGGTGCATTGCGGGCACTCGACCCGGTGGCCGCAACTCCGGCACAGCGTCAGCGGCGCATAGCCCCGGCGGTTCAAAAACAGCAGGGATTGCTGGCGATTTGCAAGTGTTCGCGTCAGCGCCTGAACCAGCTCGTCGGCCAGCCACTTGCCCTTTTCGGGCGGCGTTTTCTTGAGGTCGATGGCGGTGACTTCGGGCATTTCGACGCCTGAAAAGCGGCCCGGCAGCACGACATGGCGATAGCGCCCGGTCCGCGCGTTAACGTGGCTCTCGATCGACGGCGTGGCCGAGGCGAGCACGACCGGAAACTTGCCGAGGTTGGCGCGCACCACGGCCATATCGCGGCCCTGGTAATGCACGCGATCGTCCTGCTTGAAACCGGGATCGTGTTCTTCGTCGACGACGATCAGGCCGAGATTTTCAAATGGTAGGAACAACGCCGAACGCGCACCGACAACAACACGCGCTTCGCCGGTCGCCGCCGCCCGCCAGACGCGGCCACGCTCGAGCGGTCCAAGTGCGGAATGCCATTCAACCGGCGGACAGCCGAAGCGGCCGGCAAACCGGGATATGAACTGCGAGGTGAGGGCGATTTCGGGCAGCATGATGAGGGCTTGCGCGCCGCGCTCCAACGTGCGCGCCACGGCTTCGAAATAAACCTCGGTTTTGCCGGAACCCGTCACACCGTCGAGCAAGGAAACCGAAAAATTGCCGCCATCAACCGCCGAGACAAGTGCGTGGACGGCCTCGGCCTGTTCGGGCGTGAACTCGGTGACGCGATGCGCGGCATCGGCTTGCTGGAATATCTTGTCGGGGATTGCGACCTCAACGAGGTTGCCGGCTAACACCAGTCCATCGATAACGCCGGTGGTGCAGCCGCTCAATCGCGCGAGGTCGGCTTTGCTGCGGATGGCGCCATCGAACGCGACATCGAGCGCGCGGTTTCGAGCGGGCGTCATGCGCGGCGGCACCGGCGCGCCCTCAACAAATTTGACGCCGTAGCGCGGTTTTGCGGGCTCGAACGCCGCCGGCGCACTCATCATCATCCGCACGACCATGCCGAGCGGCGCCAGCGTGTACTTGGCGATCCATTCGGCAAAGCGCAGCGAGGCCAGCGGCAAGGCCGGCGCATCGAGGCAGGCGGTGATGGTTTTAAGCTTCTTCGGGTCGATGGGTTTACCCGGTTCCCCGAGCGGGCCGTCCCAAACCACGCCGACGCGCGATTGGGGGCCAAATGGTACGAGTACGAAGGCGCCGGGCTCAATGTCCAGGCCTGCGGGCACCGCATAGTCATAGGTCTGGTCGAGGGCGACCGGCAGCAACACCGGAACCGTGCGGCCCGGACCAGTCGTGGCGTTTGCCGTATTGTCGAACAGGCTATCCAAAGGACCCGCCGAAGGATTAGAAGCTACCGATTCAAGGTCTCCGGGATAGCCTAGCTGTCGACCGGAGGCGAGCCACAGACTACCTGGAGCCGCGACTCATGAAATTCTTCGTCGATACCGCCGATATCAGCGAAATCAAGGAGCTGGCGGCCACCGGCCTGCTCGACGGCGTGACCACCAACCCGTCGCTGATTGCCAAGGCCGGCCGCGACTTCAAGGAAATCGTGGCCGAGATTTGCGCCGTTGTTCCCGGTCCCGTATCGGCAGAAGTCGCCGCCACCGACTACGCCGGCATGATGCGCGAAGCCAATGTGCTGCGCAAAATCGCCAAGAACGTGACCATCAAAGTGCCGCTGACGATGGACGGGTTGAAGGCGTGCAAGGCGCTGACCAGCGAAGGTACGATGGTCAACGTGACGTTGTGCTTCTCGGCCAATCAGGCACTGCTGGCCGCCAAGGCGGGCGCAACGTTCGTCTCGCCGTTCATCGGCCGCTTGGATGACATCGGCCTCAACGGCATGGACGTCATTCGCGAGATTCGCACGATCTACGACAACTATCAGGATCTCTCGACCGACATTCTCGCCGCTTCGATTCGCACTGTGAACCATGTCAAAGAGGCAGCCATGATCGGCGCCGACGTGGCCACCGTTCCGCCGGCCATTCTCAAGGCGCTGGTCAAGCACCCGCTGACCGACAGCGGCCTCGCGACTTTCGTCGCCGACTGGAAAAAGACGGGGCAGACAATCGGGTGAGGTTTTCCCGATCTCTGCCCCTGTCTCAAACTCAGCGATAAAACCGCCGGAAAACCCTTAGACGGCTTCCTTCAGTTCCTTAGCGGCGCGGAAGGCGACCTTCTTCGACGCCTTGATCTTGATGGCTTCACCGGTTGCCGGGTTGCGGCCCATGCGGGCCGGCCGCTTGCGAACCTGGAGCACGCCGAGACCGCCGATGCGAATGCGGTCGCCCTTCTTCAAGTGCTTGGTGAGCATGGCCACCAGGTCTTCAAGAATGGCCTGGCCCTGCTTCTTGGTAAGTTCGTGGGCCTCGGCCAGGGCGGCGGCGAGATGACGGAGTGTGACGGTATTTGGTTTGGCTGCTACTGCTTTTGCCATTTGAGATCAGTCCCTCGAGAGAATCGGATGACGGGCGAACCTTGACACGCGAACTTAACAAGCATGGCCTAGAGCTCGAAAGACTCTCGCTAAATGGCTCTGCATGGGAACGCGTGTTACGCTTACACAGGCAACGGCCTATTGCGGCCGCCGGGCGGTTCGAAGCACCGCGCTAACCTACTTGTGTCGCGGACGATTGCAACGGTCGAAAAGCGGAAAAGACGCCAAAACGGCCGGAAAACGCGCACTTTTTGTGTCTCTGCGGTCACGATTGGCCGCTGATCGCCGGATAATCCGTGTAGCCCTTAAGCCACGATGCTGAAAACGCGGGCGGAATTGGCCCGCCAATTTGCTTGGCCTTGCATGCGCTGCACGGAGGTTGGCGATTGCCGACGACCGCATGCCCATTTACGATTCGTTAACCGCTTCGCTTCGAAGGTCTGCCACGACATGGAGCTGCGATGGCCGGCGCACTGGTGAGAAATCCCGTAAGAGCCGCAGGAGAATTGCCGCTGGGCGGTGACTTGGCTGCGGCCCTGTCGCGATGGCTGACGCATCTGGAACGCGGTGCCAACCGCTCGCCCGAGACAATTGACGCCTATGAGCGCGATCTCAGCCAGTTTCTGTCATTCCTCGATCAACATCTCGGCCATCCACCCTGTCTCGGCGATCTTGCCGGTCTCGACATCAAGGCGTTTCGCGCGTTCATGTCGGCACGCCGCAAGGCCGGCGTCGGCAGCCGATCAATTTCGCGCACCCTGTCGGCCTTGAGAACATTCTTCCGCTGGCTGGAAGCAGAAAACATTGTCAGCAATCGCGCGGTCCGCCGCGTTGCGATGCCGAAGATCGCGCACTCGGTTCCGAAGCCGCTGACGAAAGAGAAGGCGGCGGCCGTCGTCGCGTCGATGCCGGAAGCCGCTCTCGATTGGGTGGCGGCACGCGATACCGCCGTGCTGCTGCTGCTCTACGGTTCGGGGTTGCGCATTTCAGAAGCGCTTGGACTGATTGCGAGGGACGCCCCGACACCGGGCCGTGACGTGATCCGTGTCCTCGGCAAGGGCGACAAGGAGCGGATGGTGCCGGTGCTGCCGGTCGCGCAGAGAGCGGTGGCAAATTATCTGGCACTTTGCCCCTACACTTTGGAGCCCAGCGAGCCGCTGTTTCGCGGCGCCAAGGGAGGTCCACTGTCCCCGCGCATCATTCAGCTTACGATCGAAAACTTACGCACCGAGCTCGACCTGCCTGAAACGGCGACGCCGCATGCGCTGCGCCACTCCTTTGCGACACATCTTCTGTCGGCCGGTGCCGATTTGCGCCAGATCCAGGAACTGTTGGGGCACGCCTCACTGTCGACGACGCAGGTCTATACCGAAGTCGATCGTGAACACCTGTTGCGCGTCTACGATCGGGCTCATCCGCGCTCCTGAGCACACAGAGGTACGAAATGCGTGCATGGCGTCCGGCCCACTTTGGTAAGGCCATCTTCCGGTATGCGGCAGGTATTGCATTTGTTGTGCTGTTTCCGCTGACGCTGCACGCCGGATTCGCGCTGCCCGACGAGACGCAGCATGCCATCCCTGAACCCGCTCATGTCTGCCGCGGGCAGGACATGTTTGCCGCCATGGCTCGGGCAGATCCTGAGCGCCACGCAAAAATATTGGCCGAAGCCAAGACCACGGCCAACGCAACCGCCGTCTTCTGGAAAATCGAAAAGCCTGGTCTCGATCCGTCGCACCTGTTCGGCACTATGCATATCAGCGACGAGCGGGTGTCGGTGCTATCCCCGCCCGTTTCGACTACACTTATTCAGTCGAAATCCGTGCTCCTCGAAATCGCCGATATGTCCGGCAACTCGGCAGCTGCGGCGCTGACGTCATCCCGACAGCTGGCGTTCTTCCTGGATGGCCGGACGTTGTCCTCGCTCCTGCCACCTGAAGACTTTGCGATTGCCCAAGAGGCATTGCAACGGGCTGGCGTGCCGGCCATGTTCGCCAATCTTCTCAAACCGTGGATCGTGACGCTGGTGCTCGCTGGGTCGGACTGCGAGCGCGATAAGGCGACAGCCGGTGCCCCCGTGCTCGACATGAAAATCGCCGAGGCAGCCAAGTCGGCTGGCATTCCCGTCAGCGGATTGGAGACCGTCGATGGGCAACTGAAAGCCCTGGCTGATCTGCCGGAAGACCAACAAGTCGCTATGCTGAAAGCGGCTTTGAAGTTTGCCGATAGAGCAAACGATCTGCTGGAGACTACGGTTCAGTTCTACCTTCAACGCAATCTGGGATCGATCTGGCCGTTTCAATATGCGCTCGGAGAACAAGCCGGCCTGTCCCGCGAGGCGTACGCCGGGTTCGAGCAGAGTATCGTCGTCAAGCGCAATCTCAACATGCGCGACGGGGCGTTGCCATCGATCCTCAAAGGCGGGGCGTTCGTGGCCGTTGGCGCCCTGCATCTCTCCGGCGACAAAGGCCTGGTACAGTTATTGCGCGATGCGGGCTACACCGTGACGCCAATCGAGTAACCGTCGCCGTCAGAACCGCATAGCTACGGCTGTAGCCACCGCGGCTGCAATCGATGACACGACGACACCCCAGGCTATGTCGACGAGTGCCAGTTTGACGGGAAAATCGCGAATGACGGCGAGCGCCGTGAGATCGTAGGTCGCGTAGGCGACAAGCCCCAGCAGTGCGCCGTAACCCGCCGCTGTCACGACGCTTTGGCCGTTGACGCCGGGCAACACGGCGAACACCACCAAGCCGACGAGATAGACCGCATAGAAGGCGATCGCGGCCCACAGTTTTATGGGATTGGCGAGCAGCGCGCCCATCTCACTGCTGTACAGGCCCCGGGCGACAACGCCCAACCACAGCATGTCGAGCGCAAGGAAAGCGGCCCCGCTAACGAGATAGGCGACAATGACTTGCATCTCTTCCGGTCCTTCGTCGCCCACGTCCGGCGATCACATGTGTATTGGTCGCTTGGCAACGGCGAGAGCCGCCTCCTTGACCGCCTCGGTTAGAGTCGGATGCGCATGACAGGTGCGTGCCAGATCCTCGGCGGCGCCGCCGAATTCCATCAGCACGGCCGCCTCGGCAATCATTTCGCCGGCGTGCGGCGCCATGATGTGAACGCCGAGAACGCGATCGGTTGCAGCATCGGCCAGTATTTTCACGAACCCATCCGTTGTCCGGTTCACCTTGGCCCGGCCGTTGGCCGTCAGCGGGAACTTGCCGGCCCGATAGGCGATCCCTTCGGCTTTCAGCTCTTCTTCCGTCCGGCCGACCGAGGCTATCTCGGGATATGCATAGATAACGTTGGGAATGACCGCATAGTTCACATGCCCGGCTTGACCGGCCAGCAGTTCGGCGACCGCAACCCCTTCGTCTTCGGCTTTGTGGGCGAGCATGGGCCCTGCAATCACGTCGCCGATGGCATAGATGCCTTCGCAAGTCGTCCGATAGTGTTCGTCGACGACGATCCGCCCCTTGGCGTCGCGTTCGATGCCGGCCTGTTCGAGGGTCAGCCCCTCGGTATTCGGTACGCGGCCGATGGCGATGAGCACCGCATCGGCGCTGAGGACTTCAGCCGCACCTCCGGCAACGGGCTCGACCGTGACGCGGGCTTCGCTGCGGGTCGCCTCGACCCCGGTCACCTTGGTGGCGAGCCGGAACGAGAGTCCCTGCTTTTCAAGTGACCGCTGGAACGACTTGGCGATATCGCCGTCCATTCCCGGCAGGATCCGATCCAGATATTCGATGACCGTGACTTCTGAACCGAGGCGGCGCCAGACCGAGCCGAGTTCGAGACCAATCACGCCGGCGCCGACCACCAACAGACGTGGCGGTACTTTCGTGAATTCGAGAGCGCCCGTCGACGACACGATGCGCTTCTCGTCAATCGTCACGCCCGGCAATGTTGCCGGCTCCGAACCGGTGGCGATGACGATCGACTTGGCTTCGAGAATTTGCTCGCCGGTGTCGTCCGCCGTCACCACAACGCGCCCCGGTCCGGCGATGCGGCCGCTGCCATGAACCGCCGTGATTGCGTTCTTCTTCAGAAGAAACGCCACGCCGTCGACGTTGGCTTTCACGCCTTCGTCTTTGAAGGCCATCATGCGCTTCAAGTCGAGCTTCGGCTTTACATCAATGCCGAGGCTTGAAAAGCCATGCGCCGCCTCGTGAAAAAGCTCGGAGGCATGTAGCAGCGCTTTGGATGGGATACAGCCGACATTCAAACACGTGCCGCCGTGGGTTTTACGTTTCTCGACGACGGCAACCTTCAGTCCCAGCTGTGCGGCGCGAATGGCGCAGACATAGCCCCCGGGGCCGGTGCCAATGACAATTAGATCGAACATGGGACGTGAATTCTCCTCAACGGCAAACCATCACGCGCTGCGGCGGCTTACGCCATCGGGCGGATCGTTTGCACCGGTGACAAATAGTGAGATCGCATTGCGGGACCAAAGCCAACCCACTTGGCAATGGGTTGCGCAAGCGCCGCTCCAAACCGCAAGGCCACCCAATATGTTAGTGCCGGAACGACAAGACCGGCAATGGTCGCAACAGCGAGAAACGACGCTCCGGACTGGGCTAGGCCGGCTGCAAACCCGATGCGTATCACTGTAATGACGAACAGATGCAACACATAGATCGCCAGCGATGCCTCACCCAGGAAGGCCAGAGTTCGTAACGCCGGTGTATTCGCCTCTGGAAGCATTCGCGACGCCAGCAGGATCGCGGCACTCGCCAGCATGGCCAACAGCACATAGCTCGCGGCGCCGGCAGATCCGCCATTGAAAATCATGACACATGTCCACACTGCTGCCGCCGCGAGCATCAACATCGCCTCGCGGTCTCCCGCCCATTTCAGAAACGCCGGCAAGATCAGCAGTCCGAAGCCGAAAAATGAAAAATCGACCAGTGTCAGCGCCGACCACGGCATCGCCGGGCCTGCAGTCAACGCCATCGATCCGGCCGCTCCAGATCCGGCGATCAGTATGAGCGCAAAAACGCTTCCATTGAGTGGACCGGCAAAGCGCTCGATTGCGTACCAAAGAACTCGAACGATGATGAGCTGATGCAAAAACCAGAAGTGTTCGACCGGTTGCCAGGCGATTGACAACAGATCCGCGAGTCCGACCGGATGATGCGCCAGCCCAGGATTGATAGATTTCGCAACAACCCAGATTGTCGTCCACGCCACATATGGAACGACGGCGCCCCATAGTAGGCCACGCAGAAAACCCTGCAACGGCTTGGCGGCCGCACTCTGCGAAACATATCCGCTGATGATGAAAAACAGCGGCATATGGAAGGTATAGATGACTTGATCGGCAACGCTGTGCGCCGCGTTCCAGGCGGCCGGATCGGCACCGGCCAGCGTTCGATTGGCGTGGCCGAAAACAACCAGCGCCATGCCGATCGCTTTTGCGTAGTCCAGCCAGGATTCGCGGTTCGATAGGCTATGGTCGGTGCTGGTCATGACTGCCCTGAGAGCCAGAGTGGCGGACGATGGGATCACTCTGACGTTCGACGCTAAGTCGCCGTGCGCGACTATAGCTCCAAAATAAACCGCTGCGGGTCTTCGAGACATTCCTTGACACGCACCAGGAACGACACGGCTTCCTTACCGTCGACGATGCGGTGATCGTAGCTCAAGGCGAGGTACATCATCGGCCGGGCAACGACCTGCCCATTGCGCACGACGGGGCGGTCTTCGATCCGGTGCATCCCGAGGATGCCCGATTGCGGCGCATTCAGAATAGGCGTCGACAGCATCGAGCCATAGACGCCGCCATTGGAGATCGTAAACGTGCCGCCCTGCATGTCTTCGATGGCGAGGCGTCCTTCACGGGCCCGGCGGCCATAGTCGGCAATCGCCATTTCGATGTCCGGCAATGTCATCCGGTCGGCTTCACGCAATACCGGCACCACTAACCCGCGATCGGTGCCAACGGCGACGCCGATGTGATAGTAGTTCTTATAAATAATCTCATCGCCGTCGATCTCGGCGTTGACGGCAGGGATCTCACGCAGCGCCTGGATGCAGGACTTGACGAAGAAACCCATGAAGCCGAGCTTCAGGCCATGACGGCGTTCGAACAGATCTTTGTATTGCGTACGCAGCGCCATCACCGCGCTCATATCGACGTCATTGAACGTCGTCAGCATTGCCGCTGCGTTCTGTGCGTCCTTCAAGCGCCGCGCGATGGTCTGGCGCAGGCGGGTCATCTTCACGCGCTCCTCGCGGCGTGAATCGTCAATCGTCTGCGGCACGCGCAAGGCCCGCACCGGAACCGGCACGGCTTCGTTGCGGGATGCCGGCGCACGAACCGGTTCGGCCTCTGTTTCCACCGGCTGCACAGCGGCTGTGGGCTCGGCAGGCGCCGGGTTTGCCGCCGCCACGGCGTCTTCCTTCAGCACCTGACCACGGCGGCCCGAACCACTCACTGTGTCCGCATCAATGCCGGACTCGGTGAGTATCTTGCGAGCTGACGGGCTCGGCGGCATGGCAGTTGGCGCGGCTTTGACTTTCGTTGATTGCCCTGACTGCCCGTTGGCTGGCGCTTTGGCGGCTTTCGCTGGTGATGCCGCTGCACTCGGCGCGGCGGCAGCCACTGGAGCCGCCACCTTGGGGGCCGCGCCTTCCTTCAATCCACCGAGCACCGTCCCGATGGCGACGGTAGCGCCCTGCTCAACCGAAATTCGCTCGAGCACGCCGCTGGCCGGTGCCGGCACCTCAACGGTCACTTTATCGGTTTCGAGTTCGAGCAGCGGCTCATCGACCTTGACCGCTTCGCCCGGCTTCTTGAACCAGCGGCCGACGGTTGCCTCGGTCACGGATTCGCCGAGGCTCGGTACCTTAATTTCGATCGTCATGTCGTCCTCGTGCTTGAAGACCTCGCCGATCCGTGCGCGCTATACGATAAGCGCATCGGTTACGAGTGCTTCCTGTTCTTGCAAATGCCGTCTTAGCTGACCGGTTGCCGGCGATGCCGAGGATGGCCGTCCCGCGTAGCGTGCGCGGCGCGCCGGACCCTTTGTACGTTCGAGCACCCATTCCAGATTGGGCTCCATGAACGACCAGGCGCCCATGTTTTTCGGTTCTTCCTGGCACCAGACCACGCCGGCATTGGGAAAGCGGCCGAGTTCGTGCATCAGCGCGCGCGCCGGGAAGGGATAAAGCTGCTCGATGCGCAACAGGTAGACGTCATCGATCTCGGCTGTTTCGCGAGCCTCGTAGAGATCGTAGTAGACCTTGCCCGAGCACAGCACGACGCGCGAGATTTTCTCGTCCGGAACAAGACGGATCTTGTCACCGGGGTGAATCTCGGCATCGTCCCACAGCAGCCGATGGAAGCCGGTGCCTGAGCTGAATTCCGCCAGCCGCGAGATGACGCGCTTGTGGCGCAGCAAAGATTTCGGCGTCATGAGAATGAGCGGCTTCCTGAAACCGCGATGCATTTGCCGGCGCAGTATGTGGAAGTAGTTGGCGGGCGTTGTGCAGTTGGCGACCTGCCAATTATCTTCCGCCGAAAGCTGCAGGAAGCGTTCGAGCCGAGCGGACGAATGTTCCGGCCCCTGGCCTTCAAAGCCGTGCGGCAGCAAGCAAACGAGGCCCGACATCCGAAGCCACTTGCGTTCGCCGGACGACAGGAACTGATCGAACACCACCTGAGCGCCGTTGGCGAAGTCGCCGAATTGGGCTTCCCAAAGTACCAGCGCATTCGGTTCGGACAGCGAGTATCCGTATTCGAAGCCGAGCACTGCCTCTTCCGACAGCAGGGAATTGATGACTTCCAGTTTGCACTTCTGCTCCTTCACCAGATGGTTGAGCGGCGTGTAGCGTTTTTCGGTATCCTGGTCGGCGAGCACGGCGTGACGCTGCGAGAAGGTGCCGCGCTGCACGTCCTGGCCCGACAGGCGGACCGGAAACCCTTCCAGCAGCAGCGAGCCGAACGACAGATGCTCGGCCATCGACCAGTCGAGCCCGACGCCGTCCTCGATCATCTTGCGGCGCTGATCGAGTACGCGCTGCATGGTGCGGTGGACCTTGAAGCCCTTGGGCACCCGGGTGATCCTGAGGCCCATCTCCTTGAGCTTCGCCAGGGGCACGCCGGTCTGGCCCTTGCGCGGGTCCTCGTGGTCACGCGCCGCCTTCATGCCGGACCAGCGCCCGTCGAGCCAGTCGGCCTTGTTGGCCTTGTAGCTCTCGGCCACGGCGAAATTATCA
>JANORU010000339.1:0-1859 GCA_031415475.1 Hyphomicrobium sp. | reverse complement strand
CGTACGAGCCGAGATTCGCTTCCGACAAGGCCAACGGGCGCGTCATCGTCGCGCGCGGAGCGGAGGACAACAAAGGCCAGCTCATGACTTTCTTCGAGGCCGCGCGCGCCTGGAAAGAGGTGGCCGGCGACTTGCCGCTTGCCGTCTCGGTGATGCTCGAAGGCGAGGAAGAATGCGGCTCGCCGTCGCTGCCGGGCTTCCTCGCCAAATCCGGCAGCGAACTCAAAGCCGATCTCGTGCTCGTTTGCGATACCGGCCAGTGGGACAAGGATACCCCGGCCATCACCACCATGTTGCGCGGGCTCGCCGGCACCGAGGCGATCGTCACCGGACCATCGCGCGACCTCCATTCGGGAATGTACGGCGGTCCAGCCCTCAATCCGATCCGGGCGCTCGCCAAGGCCATAGCCGCGCTGCACGACGACACCGGCCGCGTCACCGTTCCCGGCTTCTACGACGGCATCGTTCCTCCGGCGCCGGCCCAGAAGGCGCAATGGAATAAACTCGAAGCTGCCGGCCCCGCGTTTCTCGCATCCGTCGGCCTCAAGACGGCGGCGGGTGAAAAGGGCCGCTCTATCATCGAACAGCTCTGGTCGCGCCCAACGGTCGAATTCAACGGCATCACCGGCGGTTATCAGGGTGTCGGCTCAAAGACCGTCATCCCGTCCAAGGCGTCGGTAAAAATCACCTGCCGCCTTGTGCCGGGCCAGGACCCCGATCGCATTCTCAAAGCGCTGCAGGATTGCATACGCGCCAATCTTCCAGCCGACTGCACGGTCGACTTCATTGGCGGGCGCGGCAGTGCCGCCATCGGTTTTGATACCGAATCGCCGGCGGTGCGCGCTGCAGCCACGGCCCTTGCCGACGAATGGAACCGGCCGGCCGTCCTGATGGGGTGCGGCGGCTCGATCCCGATCGTCACCTCGTTCAAGGACGCGCTTGGCATGGACAGCCTGCTGGTCGGCTATGGGCTCGACGACGACCGCATCCACAGCCCCAACGAGAAGTACAACGTCTCGAGTTTCAAGAAGGGGGCGCGCAGTTGGGCCCGCATTCTCGCTTTGCTCGCCGGGACCAACAGTTGAGCACGCGGCGCGAGGCCTGCGAGAGAGCCGCAGTTGGCTTGCCGCAATCGCCCGCTAAGGTCGCCGGCACTTGCAATATGGACTCCACCCAATCATGCGCATGCCTTTGAACGTTCGCACAATCGCCTTAGCCGCCGCGTTTTTCGCAGCTCTATGCCAGCCGGCGTTCGCCCAGCGCGATTTTTTTTCTGACGATCGCCAACCCCAGCGCAACATTGCCGGTGGATTCGACTACTATGCCCTGGTGCTGTCCTGGAGCCCGACGCACTGTTCTTCTTCAGCGGGCGAAGACGACGACCTGCAGTGCAACCGGCGCGACGGCAAACGATACTCGTTCGTGCTGCACGGTCTTTGGCCGCAATACGATCGCGGTTGGCCGCAGAACTGCCGCACCGGGCGCCGTCCGTTTGTGCCGCAACAGTTGATCGACAGCATGCTCGACATCATGCCGAGCGACAAACTTGTGATCCACGAATACCGCAAGCACGGCACCTGCTCGGGCCTCGATCCGGCCAGCTACTTCCGTCTTTCGCGGCTGCTGTTCCGGTCGATTAAAATTCCCGATCGCTACGTCAATCCGTTCGAAACGCTGTACGTGTCACCCGACAAGCTGCGCCAGGACATCGCCCGCCTCAATCCGGACCTCGACGCAGACTCGATTGCTGTGGCCTGCGCCGGCGGCGGCGGCGGCGGCGGCCGGCTGCGCGAAATCCGCATCTGCTTTGCCAAGGACGGCAAATCTCAGCCGTGTGGCGCCAACGAAAACCCGAAAAA
>JANORU010000338.1:0-1993 GCA_031415475.1 Hyphomicrobium sp. | reverse complement strand
GATCAGCTGATAGTCCTGTAGCAAAACTGGGCCGCGGGCGCCGGCTGACAGCGAATTCTGATTGTCGGCGATAGGATTGCCGGCCGTGGTCGTCAGAGTTTTACGCTGTGTCATACGTTTCGCGCTCTCAACGTTTTTAATGGGTCTGGGGGGCTTTGGACGCGCTCGAAGCGCGCGGAAACAAAGACGGCTGCGGCCGTTATCCGGGCCGCAGCCGCTTTCGTCACGACACGTGGTCGCGAGAAACGTCTTAGATGAGGTCGATGTCGGCCGGCAGGTACGACGTCACTTCGAGGCCGACTTCCTGTTCGCGAACGGCGGGCTTGGTCCAGGTCTTCATGATGTGTCTCCTTGAGTTCGTTTCCAGTGTCTGCTTCCACTGACGTGACGATTAGGAGAGGGCATCTATAAGGTCTAATCGTATCTTCTTGGCGCCGGCATCAGCTCGCCTGATTGCCCAACGAATAGGGGCGTATCGACGACGTTCCGGTCCTTGCCATCACGAGCATGTGAAATTTGGAGAACGAGTTCGCAGTAAAACTGCCGGCCGAGTTTATACCCACCAGCCCAACTCTTTCAGCGCCAACGCCGCGAGCGACAGCCCACCAATCCAGATCGCCAGAGTTCGCCACCGGGCGCGGCGGTTCTGTTCGTCGGCGAGGCGAGAAATCGTCTCCTCATCGAGGCGGATACCGGTGCGGGCCATCTCGCCCAAGGCCGTTGCCGTGCGTTCGGCTTGCGTGAGCAGCAAGGGCAGGTCGCCGACGATTTTGGCAATCGCCGTCGCGCCCTCGCCGGCATCGCGCAAACGCCCGGCGGCGCCGAGGTTCTGCTCGATCCATTCTTTGGCGACCGGCTCGGCGGCACTCCACAGATTGAGCTTGGGGTTCAAACCGCGCGCCACGCCCTCGACGATCACCATGCTCTTTTGTAGGAGGATCAGCTCGGGCCGGGTCTCCATATCGAACACTTCGGTGTAGGCGAACAGCTGACCCAAGAGATCGGCCATCGAAATTTCTTCGGCCGTGCGGCCGTGGATCGGCTCGCCAATGGCGCGCAGCGCTTGGGCAAAGACCTCGACCGGGTGATGCGGCGGCACGTAGCCCGCCCAGTAGTG
This sequence comes from Hyphomicrobium sp., assembly GCA_031415475.1. Taxonomy (GTDB): domain Bacteria; phylum Pseudomonadota; class Alphaproteobacteria; order Rhizobiales; family Hyphomicrobiaceae; genus JAGVSR01. The sequence goes on along the minus strand of JANORU010000338.1, from coordinate 876 downwards.
GACCTCGGCCGCGCGCTGATAATCACGGGTGATAAGACCGTAGAGAATTTCCGCGAGAAAGCGGCGTTCGCGCGGGCCCAGGCGTCCCATGATGCCGAAATCGACCGCCACCACGGTTCCATCGGCCGCGACGAACAGGTTGCCCTGATGCATGTCGGCATGAAAAAAACCGTGGCGCATGGCGTGCGTCAGGAACGAGCGCAGCACCGTCATCCCGAGCGCATCGAGATCGTGGCCGGCGGCCTTGAGCGCCGCCGTGTCGCCAATCGGGATGCCGTCGATCCATTCCGTCGTCAGCACGCGCTTCGCGGTGCGCCGCCAATCGACAGTTGGCACACGAAAGGCCTCGTCCGGCTTCAGATTGTCGGCCATTTCGGAAATGGCGGCGGCTTCGAGCCGCAAATCCATTTCCAGGTCCGTCGTGCGCGCAAGGTTCTCAACCACCGCAACGGGCCGCAACCGGCGCGACGACGGCACGTGGCGCTCGATCTGGCGGGCGGCAAAGAAATAGCTGTCGAGATCATGCTTGAAGCGGCGCTCGACACCCGGACGCAGGACTTTGACGGCGACTGTCTTCCGAACGTCATTGTCGACCACCACCGCTTTGTGCACCTGGGCAATTGAGGCGGCGGCGACCGGCGGGCTGAACGTGGCAAAGTGATCTTCGAGTTTGCCGCCCAGTTCGTGTTCGATCGCGGCGCGTGCCTCTTCCATTGAGAACGGCGGCAAGCGGTCCTGCAAATGCGAGAGATCGCGCGACAGCTCCGGCGTAATGAGATCGCCGCGTGTCGCCATAAACTGGCCGAGCTTGATGTACGACGGCCCGAGCGACGTCAGCGCACGCGAAATGCGCGTCTCGCGCGGCTTGCCGGCGTT
>JANORU010000337.1:0-3551 GCA_031415475.1 Hyphomicrobium sp. | reverse complement strand
GGGGGTGGCGTCTATCTCGGCCCGCGCCTGTGCCTTCGCCCCCTCCCCGGTGGGGGGGGGCGCCCCCACGACCATGACAATCTGCGGCCGGTTCGGCTGGCTGTTGGAACGGACGATGTTGAGGAGCCGCAAAACTGCCTGTCGGTAGTCGGGCGCGAACGATCCTCGCGTGTCATTGACGGCCTTCAAGACGTCACCGAAGTCATGAACTTCGCTAGCGTCTGAACCACTGGTAAACGTTGGCCGCTTGAGCCACGAGTAGGCTGACGCCGGTCCGATGACCGGCAGCTCTGCGATTGTCGCAATGCCGCTGGCCTCGGTGATATCGTTTTGGCCGCGCAGGTTCGGATCGAGCGTGTCGCCAATCAAGGCGCGGGCGATACCCAGTCCAAAGCCGCCGATCAGCCCGAGGCTCAGGATCAGAATGGGCGACGGTTGGCTCGGCCGGGTCGGAACGGCGGCGGCCGAAATGATCCGCGCCTCCGGAGTCGAAAGGTTGACCTGCTCCTGAGTTTCTTTGGCGCGCGCCAGGAATGCGCCGAGTAGTCCGCTGCTGGTCGCGACCTCCTGCTCGAGCTCACGAAGCTTGATCTGCGCTGTGTTGGCGCGGGAAATTTCCTCCTTGGCGCGGTCCATCGCCTTGACGATTTCCCGCTCGCGGGCGGCCGCTACGGCTTGTTCGCCTTTGGCGCCGGACGCGATACGGCGCAGTTCGTCGGAAATCTGGGTCTGCAGTTCCTTGAGCTGCGACCGGACTTCGATCAGCACCGGGTGGCGCGCCCGGAGCTGTGACGACAGTGCGGCTTCGCGCCGGGCGACTTGGGCATACTGCTCGCGCAGCTTCTGGATGAGGCCGGATTTGATGGCTTCGGGTAGCGAAGACGGATCGCCGCCCTGGCGAGTTGAGGCACTGGCCTGCTCGAGGCGCGCTTGGGCTTCGGCCGCAACCGCGCGCGCCGTCGCCAACTCGGCATTGAGCTTGCCCAGCTGCTGCTCGGTGATCAGCCCGCCTTCAGAAGTCAGGATCTTGTTGGCTTTCTTGAATTCGTCGACGCGGGTCTCCGCCTTGCGCAACTGTTCGCGCAATTCGCCGAGGCGGGCATCAATCAAGGTGTTGGCGCGCTGAGCGTCGTCCGCCTTGTTGGCCGTCTGGTCAGCCATGTAGGCCGCGAGAACAGCATTCGTCAGCCGTGCTGCCTTGGCGGGCGAAACGGACGTCGCCTCGACTTCGAGCACATAGGATTTCTGCGCCCGCTTGACCTTGATGTTGCGGGCAAGACTTTCGACAGCTCCGGTCACGGGGTCGGCGGTCTGGCGTGGGCCACGGAGGAGCGATTTCAGCCCTTCCAAGGGGCCACTCGGCGTGGACGGTGCGAATTCGGGGTCGTCGGCCAATTTTTCGGCTTCAACAACCCGGCGCAGAACGTTATCTGACGCGATGATGGCAACCTGGCTTTCGACCAGAGCCACGTCGGCGCCGAGCCCCCCTTGCACGACGTCGTCGGTGACGATTTTGCGGGACCGCGGATCGACGAACAGCGCGCCGGTCGCGGTGTAGACCGGGGTCATGGACGACAACAGCAAAAGGGACAGTCCGAGGCCAGCCAACGTCAGGGCCAGAATTGGCCACTTATAGCGCCCGAGAATTGAGAAGAATCCGCGCAGGTTGTTGCCCCCAGTGGCGGACTTGTCGGGCCTCACAGCAGTTTGACCTTTTGAAATCATAGACATAGCGCCGGTCGCACTAGGATCGTTATAACGCAGCGGACTAACTCTTGTGCTGGCATGTACCATTTTAAAACGCCGCCGGTCTTGAGTTGTGCATGATCTCGGATCATAAGATGTCTGTAGAGTGGCAGATGCCGTTACAATTTGATGGGCGGAATGCCCCTCGGTTGAGATTGCAAGCTCCATGCCGGATTTGGGGCCGCAGTTGGGGTCCGGGGTGGCGATGTCTCGCAGATCGATGGTCTCGAAATTCAGGATAATGCGGCGCATCAAACAGTCGGCGCGCGTATCGGCAGATTGTGGGTCGCGCTCCCTTTAACTCATTCGGCAGATAGCCACCGCGTCGTCGCAAAGTCAGTCTAAAGAACTGCCGGACGACCGCTCCTGCGACCTCATGAAGTGCGGCGCAATGTTGTCAACAGTCAGGGTCGAGTCAAAGTCGTGACAAGTAGAGTAGAAACGGTTCCGGACGCGGGTCTCCTCGGGCGTGCGCGGTTTCAGCTTGGCAGCCTCGGGTTCATGGCTGGAGCATTCGCAGTCGACGTCTTGCTGATTGTCGGTCTCGCAGTTCTGACCGGCAGCGGGTATCACCTTGCGATCTACGGCACGATTGGCGAGATCGAGAAATACGCGACGGTCGGCGCGTTGGCCGCGTTGAGCTATACGCTGCCCTTTCTGTTCCGGAACGAGTACCGGATTCATGACTATCTAGAGGGCCGCCGCAGCTTCCGCCGCGTGTTCATGGTCTGGAACTACGCGGTCCTCTCTCTGGCTGTCATCGGCTTTCTCACCAAGTCGACCGGTATCTATTCGCGCGGCTGGCTGACCGTATTCTATGTCGCCGGTTTGTCGGGAATGACCGCGCTGTCGGCCATCACCGGCGCGCTGCTTGGCTCGTTGATCGACCGGGGCCGCTTATCCTGCCGCCGCGTCATGCTGGTCGGCAGTGACGACGAAGTCCGCCGCGTCGGGGACATGATGATCGCGGCCCGCGCCGGCGTTCGCGTCGTCGCCATGACGGCCCTGGCGGGACCGGCTGACAGTGACCAGGACGGGGTGGCGTGTACCAAGCAATTGCTTCGCGAAGCCGTGGAACGGGCGCGCTCGCTACATGTCGACGACGTCGTGTTGCTGGCCGATTGGTCCCGTGATGCGCAGATCCACGATATCGTGTCGGCGTTTTCGGCGCTGCCGGTGTCGATCCATCTGGGCGCATCGAACCTACTTGGACAGTTCTCCGACGCACATGTCTCGCGCCTCGGCGCGGTAACGGCACTTTCGCTCACCGCTCCGCCGCTCGGGCCGGTGCAAGCGCTTGCCAAGCGCGTGTTCGATGTATCCGTAGCAACTGTAGCTCTTGTGCTTTTGAGCCCGCTGTTTGCAGCGATCGCGCTGGCCGTCTCACTTGAGTCGCCGGGGCCGGTGTTCTTCCGCCAACGCCGGCGCGGCTACCGCTCGGCTGAATTCCGTATCTGGAAATTCCGCACCATGTCGACGCTCGACGATGGTGACGTGATTGTCCAGGCAAGCGCCAACGATGCGCGCGTGACGCGGGTTGGCCGCTTGCTGCGCCGCTTCAATTTCGACGAGCTGCCGCAACTTTTCAACGTGTTCAGCGGAGAAATGTCGCTGGTTGGGCCGCGTCCGCACGCGGTTGCCCACGATAAGATATTCGAACAACGCATCCTGTCCTATCCGCGCCGGCTGAATGTTTTGCCGGGGATCACTGGATGGGCGCAAGTCAACGGCCATCGCGGGCGCACTGAGACAGACGACGCGATGCGGGCGCGGGTCGATTATGATCTCTACTACATCGACAACTG
>JANORU010000336.1:0-3916 GCA_031415475.1 Hyphomicrobium sp. | reverse complement strand
CAGGGCTCCATGTGGTTCCACGACCACCGGTTCTTCTTCACCGCCGAGAACGTTTACAAAGGAAATTTCGGCGCCATCAACATGTACTCGGGCCCGGATCGCGGCAACGAGGAAATCAACGACGGCGTGAACTTGAGATTGCCGAGCGGAAAATTGCTCGACTACGGCAACCTCGATTTCGACGTCAATCTGATCGTTCACGATGCCGCCTTCAAGCGCGACGACCAGTTGTTCTTCGATATCTTCAATTCCGACGGATTCCTTGGCGACGTGATGTGCGTCAACGGCGGATTCGCGCCGTATTTCGAGGTGCTGCCGCGCAAGTATCGCTTCCGGCTGCTCAACGCCTGCATGTCGCGCTTTGTTCAACTCGCGCTCGCCGATTCCCGCGGCGTCAACGTGCCGTTCAAATTCATTGCCAACGACGGCAACCTTGTCGTGAGGCCGATCGATCTCAGAGAACTCGATCAACAGGGTACCGGCGAGCGGTACGACATTGTTGTCGACTTTTCGCGCTTCAAGCCCGGCGATCGGGTCAAGCTCGTCAATTTACTTAAGCACAAGGATGGCAAGGCGCCAGATTCAAAACTGGCCCTTGGTGGTGCGCTCCGAGGTGATCCGGAAGATCCGGCTGTTGGCGCACTGCTCGAATTCCGCGTCGTCGACAGGGTTCAAAGCGTCGACGTCGCGGGCGTCTGGCACTACTCTACTAATCCCGATATCAGCAGAGTCGAGTCAAAGCTCACCGACCAAATTCCGATCGTTGCGCCAGTTAGAACCCGCAATATCGAGTTCAAGAAAGACGACTTGAACCGGGCCGTCAACTGCACGCCAAGCTGCGAAGACAAGGACTTCCTGCCGTGGGTGGTCCGCGTCAACGGCGAGGCGACCCATTCACTCAACGCCAATCGCATCTCAGCGCTCATACCCAAACCGGGCGAAATCGAGCACTGGGTGATTACGACAGGCGGCGGCTGGGATCATCCGATCCATCTTCATTTCGAGGAAGGCATCACCATGAACCGGGGATTGGACCGCATCCCCGCAACCGAACTTCTGGTGCGCAAGGACGTCTGGCGGCTGCGACCAGCCGGATCGGTGAAGTTCCAGGTGCAGTTCGGCGAATTCGGCGGCTCATACGTCAGTCATTGCCACAACACGGTGCATGAGGATTTCGCGATGCTCATGCGCTTCCAGGTGCTCGGCAATGCCGGTACGCCGCAACTGAACGTGACGCCGACGCCGATCCCGACTGAAGACGGCGTCACCTACCGCACACCGGAAATCCTAAAGGAGGGCGATCCGAGACCAAAGGGGGCGGCATGAGACGCAAACCAGGACATGCAGCGACCGTGCGTCGCTTAAACATTCGGTGTGACGGTGCCCGCGAGTGTGACTAACGATGAGTACGGAACCTCTCTCGAGCCGTAAATTGACTTGGCTCTTCCTAGCGATCATCGCCATTGCAACGCTGTTAGGCGCCGTACTTGGCACTGTTGCGTTGCGGCGCTCGCACGCCAAAGCGCTACTGGTCCCGATTGCGGCCGATCTCGTCACCAGCCGTCCGGAAAAAAAGGTTTGGGACGAACGCTACTTTCCAAACTTGCCGGTGGTCGCGCACGACGGCACGGAGTTCAAATTTTACGATGACCTGATCCGCAACAAAATTGTCGTCGTCAACTTCATCTACACGAGCTGTTCCAACATCTGTCCACTGGTCACCGCCCGGCTGGCGCAGGTCAAGGACTTGCTCGGCGACCGGGTCGGAAAGGATGTCTTCTTTCTGTCAATCACGATCGATCCGGTTATCGACGGCCCAGAGTTGCTGCGCAAATATGCCGACACCTACAAGGCCGGGCCAGGCTGGCTGTTCCTAACCGGCAAGCCCGAAGATATCCAGGTGATCCGCACCAAGCTCGGCGAACGCAGCAAAGTGAAAACCGAGCATCGCAGCGAATTGATGCTCGGCAATGACGCGACCGGCGAATGGGGCCGCGAGTCGGCGTTTGCCGATGTCGAAGTCATTGCCGAAACCATCCGCCGCATGGACCCTGCCTGGCGCGAGATCGTGCGCGACGCGAAATCGGCCGAGGCCCAGGACGTCAGCTTTGCGATCGGCGACAAAACCGGCCAGGGCCTGTACGCGAAGGCATGCTCGGGATGTCATTCGATCGGCTTTGGTGATGTGGTCGGACCCGACCTCATGGACGTTTCGCGCCGCCGCGACCCTACATGGCTGAAGCGGTTCCTCATGGAGCCCGACGCCATGCGCGGCGAGCGCGATCCTCTGGCGGTCGAGTTGGATGAAAAATATCCTGGCGCCCGGATGCCGAACCTTGGCCTGTCGCCAACCGATGTCGACGATCTGTTGGTGTACCTGGAAAAAGCCTCCCGGCAGATCGAGGCGGAGAAACGCGACCTGGAAACGGCGACCCAAGCGTTCGCTCCCGGAGAACCGCAAGCGGCGCCACATTAGATTTTTGATTTGTCGCATTTTCTGCGACCAACCGGTGGCCACTTCGACTAAAAATGTTCTAGGATCCGGCCGGCTTTGATTGAACCAAAGACGGACCCTGGCTCTTTGTTTTGTCGTGCTTCTCTTCGGAAAACCGCTTCGCACTTTTCCGGAAGCACTCTAGCGCGGTGGCTTCACCGGTTCGGTCTCTGACGCCGGCGCTGACGTACCCGCAGGCTGGAACAGCGCCAAGTCTGCCGTCGCGCCGTCGCGCTCGAGTGTTACTCCGTCTTCATCGACCGACGTCAACCGCCAGCCGGAAACTTCGCCGCCAACGACGACCCATGTCGCGTTGGCCTCGCCCGGTGCGCGGATCAGGGCGCGCGAGTCTCGTTTGCTTTTGCGCATCATGCCAACCAGCTTGAAGCCTTCAGCAGTGGGCGACGGTTGCATGGCAACGGGTGGGGCAACGGCGGCAGGTGCACCGGGCTTTACTGGCCGTCGCGTGCCATCAAACAGCGGCCGCTCGCGCGTATCAGTGAGGCGCTCGAGCGGCGCGGGCACGCCCCGCTGCCCGGCTGAGCGCAACGGCGCGGCCGTCGGCGGTGCTCCGGCAGCACCGGGAACGACCGGTGTCACATCGATGTCGGCTGTCGCTTGCCGCCAGCATAACGCCGCGAGGCTCAGCGCGATCAGCGACAGCAAAACCGTTGCGAAGCGTGTGCGAAGCATCGGCCCCTATCCTTGCTTCGGTTTGATGGCGCCGGTCACGACAAGCCGGGCATCGAGATTGCCGCTCGGCGCGCCTTCGGCCACCGGTGAGCGAATGATTTCAAGTGTTTCGACGACCAGTACCGGGTTCTGCGACTCGAGCGCGTGCAGCACTCTTTGCAGCTGATCAATGGTGCCGGCGATCTGCACGTCGATACCGGCGAGCCGCAAAGTCCCCTGGTCGCGTTCCGCCATCGCTCGCGAACTGCCAATCCGCGCGCCGGCCAACGACGCGATTTGCGCAACACGCGATTGGAGCAATGCAACCCGAGACGCTTCACTACCGCCGGAGATGAAGGCCGCATCGTCGGCGGACAGGCCGCCCTGCAATCCGGTGCCTGAAAGTCGTGCGGAATGCGCCTCAGCCAGAAGATGACCGAGCAAGCGGCGCTGTTGTTCCAGCCCCTCTTCGGCCGCAGTCAGCCGTTCGGTCAGCGGCGTGACCGCGAACGCATAGATCGACCAAATTCCTCCGACAAGGATGGCCAGGGCGGCCAGTTTGCTGACGGCGCTTCGCAACGTTTCGATCATGGCGATGGCTCCGTACTGGAGTCCGGCTCGGATTGAGGCCCTGGCGAAGGCGGTGGCGATGTCTTCAACCGGACGCGCAAGCTGAAGCGCTCCTTATTCTGTGCCTCTTCAAAAACGATCGGGGCGGTCAGAGCCGCACTTGCAACCAACGGCGACTTT
>JANORU010000335.1:0-2654 GCA_031415475.1 Hyphomicrobium sp. | reverse complement strand
GAGTTGTTGGGAAGGCGCTTTTGCCAATCGGCCGGGATGAGACCGCCATTTTTGTACAACTGGTCGACGTCGCCGGCGAGCGCCAGTGTCACGACGTCGGCATCGAGGCCGTCGATCACCGCACGGGCCTGTTTGCCCGATCCGCCGTGCGATTGCTTGATGGTCACGTCTTCGCCGGACTTGACCTTCCAGTGCTTGGCGAAGGCCGCGTTGTAATCGGCGTACAGTTCGCGGGTCGGATCGTAGGAGACGTTCAGCAATTCGGCTGCATAGGCCGCACCGGCGAGACCCGCGAAGCCGATCGAAGCGCCGAGCGCCAAAGCGGTGCGGCGGGTGAGTTTGGTTAGTGACATGGTGTCGTCCTCATCAGTCGGTTGAAACTGATGGTGACGCTAGCGGCTCGCCCGGCCGCGACGAACCAAGAAGAAATGCTGAGCTTATGAATTCATGCTGGTATCGCTCCAGTGCTGTGCACCGGTCGCCGCGGGCTATTGCCCGTCCCGCGCTTAAGCCCGCCGGGCTTTCACATCTTTGAGAATTTCGCGGGCCGCGTTATGTCCTGGAATTCCCGAGACGCCACCGCCTGGATGCATCGACGCTCCGCAGATATAGAGTCCTGCAACGGGCGTTCGATAGTCGGCGTAGCGAGACACCGGCCGCTGGAAGAACAGTTGATCGGCCGAAAGCTCGCCCTGGAAAATGTGGCCTTGCGGCAGGTTCACAATGCGCTCGATATCCTTCGGGATCAGGAATTGGTCGGCGATGACATCGCTGGAGAATCCCGGCGCGAAGCTATCAAGCGTGTCGTAGACCCGCCGGCGAAACGTCTCCTTCTCGACCGCCCAATCCCCGGATTTCAACTCGTACGGCGCGTGGCCGCCGAAGATATTGACGACATGCTTGCCTTTCGGAGCCAACGTCGTGTCGGCGAATGTCGGAACGACAGCGGTCATGAACGGGTGCTTCGAGCACTGTCCATATTTGGCATCGTCGTACGCCCGTTCCAGATAGTCGATATCGGGCGCGATATGCATGTAGGTCGGATAGGGAAAGTTGCCCAGCACGCCATCGCGCCGGACTTTTTCGAGGATGCGATATTGCGGCGGCCTCTCGCATGCGATGTTCAGCTTGAAGGCCGTCGAGAACGTCCGAAACGCCTTCGCCTCGCGCATCACATCGTCCGGCACGTGCTCCGGCGCAAGCATGTCGAGATACAGCGCTTTAGAACTTGCATTGGAGACGACGAGACGCGCGGCGTACGTGTCTCCGTCCGTTGTTACGACGCCCGTTGCCCGGCCGGAGGCCACTCGTACCTCGGCTATTTTTGCGTTCGTTACGATCTCGACGCCCAGCTCCCGCGCATTCGCGGCGAGCGCCTGGGTGATCGCGCCCATGCCGCCTTTGATGAAGCCCCAGCCGCCGGCTCCTTCATGCTCGCCCATGATGTGATGTATGATGACATAGGCCGATCCCGGCGTCTTGGGTCCGGCGAACGTCCCGATCGACGCGTAGTACGCCAGAACGGCCATGATGCGCTCGTCTTCGAACCACTCGTGCAGGAAGTCGTAGGCGCTCATCGTGATGAGATCGATGACGCGGTACAGTTTGTGGCCGACCTTGCGGTTCCGCCACAGAAGGCCCGATGTGGCTTTCAGGGATTTCCAATCCCGGCGCGATGGATCGATCGGTGTTTCCCAGAGGAAACGGCGGATGATGGCCGTGGCTTCCTTCAGATACGCATCGAATTGCGGATAGATATCTGCGTCCTTCTGAGAAAACCGCGCGAAGCTTTTCTGAGTCTTCTGCATGTCTTCGGAAAAGACGATGTAATCGTCGTCTGAGACCGGCGAGACCATGTCGCTGCACGGGAGAACTTCCAGGCCGTGGCGCCGCAAGTCGCAATCCCGGATAATTCGCGGATGGAGCAGGCTCATTAGATACGAGAAGATGGAGCCGCGAAAACCGGGCGCAAACTCTTCGGTTACGGCCGCCCCGCCGACGACCGCACGCTGCTCAAGCACAAGAACTTTAAGTCCGGACTTTGCCAGATAGTTTGCGCACACGAGGCCGTTGTGCCCGGCGCCGATGATGATCGCATCGAAAGCCTGCTTTGAGGGCGGAGTTCGATTGGCCGAGGGTCGTTCAGTCATGCGTGCGCCTTCGGTTGCTTCGTGCGCCTACCGAGTTGTCTTAGACGGTCTCGGCGTGGCGGGATCGGTAAAAATTGTCCTGGCAGGGGTTTGTCTTTCACCCGCAGACGTCTACGCCGCTAGATCGCTGCTCGACATCGGAACTCAAGGATCGCAAGATGATCGAGAAAGCCAACTGGCGCCACCGCCGCTGGCAGCAACGCTCGGGATTGGCCGCGCGGCTTCGCTTTACCAAGGCAGTCCGTCGATGTACTCATCGGTCGAAGCGAAGGACCGTTTCGGTGCCTCGCTCGCTGCTGGCGACGTCACCGGCGACAAGCGTGACGACCTTGCAGTGGGGAGCCCCGGAGAGGGCGCCGGCACGTCGACCACGAGCCACGACTGGGGCCTCTTGCACCTGATTCCCGGGTCAACCACCGGACTCAGCACATCTCGGAGCACGTATTCCTGGTCGCAGAACATCGGCAACAACACCACGGGTCAGTATTGGCCCCAGGAACTAGG
>JANORU010000334.1:0-6554 GCA_031415475.1 Hyphomicrobium sp. | reverse complement strand
CGTCGCCGGCTTGCTGTTGGCCGAATCCGAATATCGCAAGCTGATCGAAGCGACCATCGTACCGGTCAAGGGGCTGCTGCTCGGCGTGTTCTTTTTCACCGTCGGCGCCGGCCTCAAGCTCGATGTCGTGCACAGCCATGGGCTCGAGATTTTCGCCGGCGTGATTATCATCTTGGCCGTCAAAGGGGTGATCGCTGCCGGGCTGATGCGGGCATTTGGATTTAAAGGGCCGATCGCCGGGCGGACCGCCGCTCTGATCGCGCCGTGCGGTGAGTTCGCGTTCATCGTCCTGTCGCTGGCCATCTTCAACGGCGTGCTCGATCGGGAAACTGGTGCCGTGCTTCTGGCGCTTGCGTCGCTGTCGATGATCCTGATCCCGCTGCTCGACAAGTTCGCTCAAAGGCTGTTTCCACTGCCTTTGGCCAAGCCGGCCGATCCGGCGCTCGCCGTCATGCCGGCCGCCAACGAGGAGGCAACGGCCATTGTCATTGGTCACGGCCGCGTCGGCGCGCTCGTCTCGACCATGCTCGACGTGCACGGTATTCGCCATGTGGTGACGGAAAAGCGCGCCGATCTCGTTAGCGAGGCGCGCGCTGATGGGCGGCCCGTTTATTATGGAGACGCAACCAACGCCAATTTCCTCATGCACTGTGGTGTCGCGCGCGCCAAAGCCGTGATCCTGACCATTCACGATTGGGCGGCGACCGATGCGATCGTCGCCGAAATTCGCGCGGCCCGGCCGGATGTCACCATCGTCGCCCGCGCCCGCGACGCGGACCATGCCAAGCATCTCTATGAAATCGGCGTGTCGGATGCCGTGCCGGAAACGATCGAGGCGAGCCTGCAATTGACTGAAGCGGCGCTCGTCGATCTCGGCGTGCCGGCCGGTCCGGTGATTGCTTCCATTCACGAGAAGCGCGACGAGTTCCGCAAGGCACTGCAAACAGCGGCCGGCCAGGCAGGGCGCCAGGAGAGCCGCGGGCTGAGGGCCAAGTCGGCCACCAAGAAGCCAGGTTAGTCTTTGACGTTGTCGCATTTTCAGCGACGAACCGGTGGCCACTTCGCGGGACAAATGCTTAGTCTCTGACCTTGCCCCAATCGATGATGTCGAAATCGGTGACGAGGGCGGCAAGTTTTCCGTCCGCGTCAAAGCCGAAATAGGAGGCGTAGACGCCATCGCCCCAACCGCTATCAAAGGCAGCTATATTGGCCGGACCGCTGTCGACGATCAGCCGGAAAGCGCCCGATGCGCCGCGCTCTTTCGCACCCCGCACCTGCCCCTGTTCGAGCAGGTTTTCGAGATAGGTTTCGTCATCCTTCATTTTTGCAGCGGCGGCGATGCCGGCTTGCTCGTCGAAATATGCGCCAAGGCCTGAATCAACGGCGTAGCCGAACAGTTCGCCGGACTTCAGTGTCGACGTGTCCTGTCCTTCGGTGAGTGCCATCTGCCAGCGCACTGCTGGGGCATCGGAGAAGTCGACGCGCGCGAACGCAACCCGGCCGCGGCCAATGTTGCCGTGCAGAACCGCGAGGCGGACCGGGAAGTCTCCAATCGGGATGGGTTGCGAGAACGGCTTGGCATCGATGCCGACAAACGGATCGGCGGCGGAAATCTTTCCGGACGTTACTTTCAGCACGCCAAGGTCTGCGACGCGAAAGAACACTTTGACGAGACGCTGTTTCTCGCCCGGCAGCGCGTCGTCGGCGCTGGCGATGAAATCGGGCGCGAAGGCGCGATTGAAGTAGCTGGCAGCGAGCGGTGGTTCGCCACCGGCACGCACTGCACCCGGCAAAGCCAGCGCCAGGACAAACAGCAGACATCGCACCAGCGCCGGCACCGAACACTCCTCCCATCGAACTGAGCTTTTCTAACATGTCCTCGTGAAGGACCGTAGATTGCGGCGGAGCGACTGGTTTGTGTGGTTAGCGAAGTCCTTCCCGCAGCGCATGCAACTTGGGGCGGACCGTCAATTCGAAGCTGGGGCCGAGGGTCGGCCAGCCGACAGCGCGCGCCAAAGCGGCGGCAACTCGTTGCGCTTCACCTTGCCATTGGCGGTGTGCGGCAAGGCATCGACAACGACGATTTCGCGCGGAACCTTGTAGGCTGCGAGCCGGGCCTTCGCGAACGCGGCGATGGATGCTGGCTCAGCGGTGTGCCCGGGCTTTGCCACCACGAAGGCGGCGATGATGGTGACGCCGTCGCGCACCGCCAGTTCGCAACACGCCACTTCGCCAACATCGATATGGGCGGCAAGGGCTGCTTCGACTTCAAGGGGTGAGACGCGATAGCCGAGCGCCTTCATGACGTCGTTGGCGCGGCCGCGATGAAAGACGTAGCCGTCGTCGTCGATGATTGCCAGATCGCCGCCGAGAAACCATTCGCCGCGATAAACCTGCTCTTCTTCCTCAGGCCGGTTCCAGTAGCCAAGCATCAGGCCTGGATCGGAGCGATGCACCGCGAGCATCCCTTCTTCGCCCGGTGGCAGCGGTGTCGTACCGCCCTCAACGGGAAGGATGGCGACGCGACGGCCGGGTTGTGCGATGCCGGGTGAACCCGCCTTTCGCGTCATACCGGGCGAGGTCGACAGGTAGGTCGAAATTTCGCTCATGCCGAGCGCTTCATAGAGTTCGGTGCCGGTGCGGGCTTGCCAATCCGCGAACAATGTCGGAGATGGCGCTTCACCGGCAATGAGGCCGTGACGCAAGCGGCCGACATCAATCGGGCCGGGGGCTGCATATTTCATGATCTGGCGGAAAAGACCCGGCACGGCCGCAAACAATGTGGCGCCGGTTGTCCGCAACAGGACAGGCCAGACCTCGGGCGTTTTCTCGCCGGTGAAGACATAGCTCGTGACGCCGTTGGCCCACGGGTCGATCAATCCCGTGCCGAGTGTGTAGGTCCAATTGAACGCGCCGGCGTGCAGCATGCGGTCGTCGGGGCGTATGCCGTACCATCCCTGATAGGTCCGCGAGCGGCCGAGCGCGACGCGATGGGCGTGCACCACGCCTTTGGGCTCAGCGGTCGTGCCCGATGTGTAGAGCAGATAGGCCGGATCTTCGGCGTGTGTTTCGGCATAGCTGGCTCGCCGGGCATAGGTCCGCATGGCGCGCACGTCGTTCTCTTCGATCAAGAGAACGCCATCGGGCAGAGCCGTACGCGGCAGATGAGCCGCCAGCGCGATGGCACGGGGTTGACTGTCGGCAACAAGAAACGCCGCTTCGTCCGCCGTCAGCTGGCTCGACGTCGCAACCGCGATCATGCCGGCGGCAATGGCCGCGAAATAGAGGATCGGATAGGTGCTGGTATTGTCGAGCCGGATCAGGACGCGGTCGCCGCGTTTCAGGCCCAGATCTTCCAATGCGGCGGCAGTTCGCAACACGGCGTCTTCGAGACTTGCAAACGACCAGACTTCCGATGCCGGTCCCTCTGGACGATCGAACACGACAAGTGCCGGCTTATCGGCAAGCGACGCCGCCGCCACGCCGAGGCAATAGCGCGCCATATTGAACTGTTTTGGAATGATGAGCGGGGCAGGCGTGAGGGTCATGGCATCGGAACAGCTTCGATCTTCGCACCGCATAGACCGCAGCTACTTTGCGCCGTCAATCCACCAGGTATCGATATTGTAGCCCCAGAGCGGCATTTTCTCTGGCGCTCGGATGTGGTGCCAGTGGGCAACCCAATGCTTTGGCAGATGGAAGAGGGGGATAACATAGTCGCCGGACATGAGGACGCGGTCGAGAGATCTGACGGCGGCCGCGAATGCGTCCGGACTTTCGGCCGCCAGCAATTTTCCGATCATGGCATCAACCGCCGGGCTCTTGACGCCGGCGTAATTGTAGCTGCCGTCCTGATCGGCGACCTGAGACGACCAGCGGAACAATTGTTCGTTGCCGGGCGAGAGCGACGAGACCCATTCGCGCGACACCATATCGTAGTCGTAGGACTTGAGCCGCGATTGAAACTGCGCGCTGTCAACCAGCCGCAAAGTGGCTTTGATGCCGAGGCGGGCAAGATCGGACGCATACCCTTGTACGAGCCGCTCCTGGCCGCCCGACGGCGCTAATATCTCGAATGACAATGGCGCTTTGGTTTTTGCGTCGACCAGCACGCCATCTTGGACCGCGTAGCCGGCGTCCTTCAAAAGCTTGAACGCCTCGCGCGCGTTGTCGCGATTGTGGCCGCTGCCGTCGCTGACCGGCATCGCTGACTTGCCGTCGAGAACCTCGCCCCGGACGACCGCCTTATAGTCGGCAAGAAACTCCAGTTCCGTGGCGTCGGCCGGCCGGCCGAAAGCCGAGAGGTAAGACCGTTCGAAGAAGCTCTGCGTGCGCTTGAAAAGCCCATGATAGAGCGTTTTGTTGGCCCACTCGAAGTTGAAGAGGCGGATCAAGGCCTGGCGCACGCGCTGATCTTTGAACACGTCGCGGCGCGTGTTGAAGACGAGCCCCGACATGCCGGCCGGCAGTCCGGTTTCCAATTCCCGTTTGATGATGCGGCCTTCGCGAACCGCCGGAACGTTGTAGCCATCGGCCCAGCGCTGCGGATCGTCTTCGAGGCGCTGGTCGATGAGACCGGATTTGAAGGCTTCGAACAGCACGCTGCTGTCGCGAAAATATTCGAAGCGGATGGTGTCGATGTTGAAGCGGTGGCGATTGACTGCGAGATCGCGGCCCCAATAGCTGGGATTGCGTTTGTAGGTGATCGAGCGGCCCGCATCGACCTTGGCAATGGTGTAAGGGCCGGAGCCAACTGGCGGCTCGAGCGTTGTCTTATCGAACGCCTCAGCCGTCAGTTTGTGCTTCGGCAGCACCGGCATCGAGCCCATGATCAGCGGCATCTCGCGATCGTTGGCGGTGTCGAACACGAAGCGCACGGTGCGCTCGTCGAGCTTCTCGGCCAGTTTGACTTTCTTGTAGTAGGTGCGGTGATTGGGCCGCCCCTTTTCGCGCAAAACTTCCATCGAGAAAATGAGGTCGTCGGCGGTGATCGCGTGGCCGTCGGAAAATTTGGCCAGCGGATTGATGGCGAACGTCGCCGACGAGCGGTCGGCGGGCACGTCGATAGTTTCGGCGATCAAACCATAGAGCGTGAACGGCTCATCGAGGCTGCGCATCATCAACGGCTCATACAGCCACTCGCGCAGTCCGGCCGCCGGTTCGCCCTTGATGATCAGCGGATTGAGCGTGTCAAAGCTGCCGGTCTGACCAAGCACGATCTCGCCCCCCGGTTTGGCGGCAGGATCGGCATACGGCAGTTGCGCGAATCCGGGCGCGAATTTCGGCGTGCCATGCATGGCGATAGCCGGCACCGGTTCGGCAAGGCCGGCTGCGGGCAATAGCCCCAAGCACGTCCCAACGGCGAGTGCGGCAAGCAGGCGCGGCATCGTTGCTCCGGGTCTCTAACGTCTTGTCGGCCTAGCACATTTCACGGGCTAAGCCAGGGCAGGAGCAGCCCCCGCTGCCGCCCGCGGCAAACGTGCTGCGTGGCTGCTTTGCAACGACGTCTGCGCGATGGGCTGTGTCCGAGGAAGCCATGGTCCGGGCGGCCACGGGATTGCCGCAATCCGAGCCTTAGTGCCCGCTCGGTTGGCGCCGCGATACGCGTCTGGACCTGCGCACCTTCTATCGTTCTACAGGATTGGATGCGCGCCATCGAGGGGTGGAGCCCGGCTTCCGTTTGCATCGGAGCGGCTCACAATGAAAGGTCGAATTTCTCATGCTTTACGCTGGAATGGGCAGTGCTGGCGCGATTTCGGGTAGGCCAGCTGTCGGCCGCCTCGCCGCTGGCCTCGTGATCGGACTGGTATCGATGTCAGGCATCGCACTCGCCGGGGACGCCGCACCGGCTCCTGCAGAAGCGCCGGCTGCCAAGGAAGTGCCGAAGGCCGCCGCGCCGGAAAAGGCTCCGGCCGCCACTGCTGCTCCCGCCGCTAAGGACGCAGCTGCCGCTCCCGCCGCCAAAGACGGCGCAGCCGCTCCTGCCGCCAACAAGAGCGCCTGGGTCAAGCTTTGCGAAAAGGCGCCGCTGGTCAAGAAGTCGCCCGATGGCAAGGACACCAAGGAAGAGAAAGAAATCTGCCTGACCCATCACGAGCGCCTCGATGGCAACTCGGGCATGGTTCTGGTGTCGGCCGCGATCCGTGAAGTGGATGGTCAGACAAAGAAGCACCTGATGGTGATGGTGCCGCTCGGCATGGCGCTGCCGCCGGGTCTGCGCGCCGCGGTCTACACGAAAGAGCAGTGGGCCAAGGCATCGAAGAATGAAAAGGTCGAAGACAAGGATCTGAAGCCGGTCGATCTCAAGTATTCACTGTGCCATCCGTCGGGCTGCACGGCTGAAATCGAGGCCGATGCCGCGATCATTGATCAGATGAAAGCCGGTGGTGGCTTGATGGTCGTCGCCATGAATGCCGCGGCGCAGCCGATCGGCTTCCCGGTCCCGCTCGATGGCTTCACCGAAGCGTTCGCCGGCAAGCCGGTCGACAACAAGGATTACAAGGAAGCCCGTGGCAAGCTGATGGCGCAAATTCGCGACCGCCAGAAGGAAGCCT
>JANORU010000333.1:0-3875 GCA_031415475.1 Hyphomicrobium sp. | reverse complement strand
ATCGATTTTCTCGAAGACGCCAGTGTCAATTTCCTAGTCCTTGTCGCCCTCGGCTGGAGTGCCACGGGACGCCGCCGCGTCGGGCTTGTGCTGGCCGCGCTGTTGCTGGTGCCGAGTGCTGCGGCTCTCTGGACGGCTTGGGTAAAGTTCAATGACCCGGTTGCTCCGGCGGCATTCGCGCTGACCATCACCGGCTTCGGTGCCTTTATCGTCAATACCGTCTCGGCCTTCCTGCTGGTCAAGGTCATGGACGCCGGCGGCAGCCTGACGCGCGCCGCCTTCCTATCGGCGCGCAACGACGTGCTCGCAAATCTCGGAATCATTGCTGCTGGATTGCTGACGGCGGTGACACTCTCCGCCTGGCCCGATCTGATGGTCGGTTTAGCGATCGCCGCGCTCAATGCCGGCGCGGCGCACGAAGTCTATGAGGCGGCGCTCGGCGAGCAAGATGAGGACGCGGCGCGGGCATAAAGGCTTGCCCGCGACGCCTCAATGGTCAATTGCTCGGCTGGCCCAGCTGCATGATCGGTTTGTCACTCGCCGCCATGCTGATGGCATGCGCGGCCGCGACCGCTGTCGGATCAACCCGCGAAATCTGCGTCGCGCCGTTCTTGATGCGCTCGAAGTAAGCCATGTTTTCATTGACTTTTTCAGGCGGCAGCACGGCGTCTGCGACCGTCTTGGCTTCGGCGACGCGGCCTTTGAGGCCGAGGATCAATGCCAGGTTCTGGCGGGTCTGCGTCTCGCCGCCCTTGTCGGCCGCGCGGCGCAGCATCTTCTCCGCCTCGTCGTGCTTGCCGTCTAACGCGTAGGATAGCGCGAGATTGTTGAGGATCGACGGGTGGTCGGGCGCCTGGGCCAGAGCTGAGGCAAACTGTGACTGTGCCTCAGACTGCCGGCCGTTGGCCGACAGCGCCGAGCCGTACGCCGATTGCAGCCGCCAATCCGGCGCCTTCGGATCCTGCGCCTTCGACAGCAAGGTTTCCGCCTTGACGATCTGGCCTGTTTCGAGGGCGAGCAGGCCGCGCTCGCCGAGCAGCGCCCGATCCTCGTCGTGCTCCTCGGCGCCGTCGAGTAGGGCCAGGGCTTCACTCTTTTTGCCATCCGCGCGGAGCGCTCGCGCTTCCTTGATTGCTTTTGCCACTTTGGGTTTTACGGCGAGGTCACGCGCTGGTTCGGCCGCTGCAACTTTTGGCGCTGAGGGTTCGGCAGTGGCGACACTGCCTTCGCTTGGCGCGGCGGAGCCTTGGACCGGCTCCTTCAGGGCTGCAGTGTCGATTGTCGCTCCATTTTCAGCGCAACCGCCCGCAAACAGGGCCAAAACCAATGGTGCAGCTGTGAGACATAAGCGCGACGCGCGCGCTAGACCGAGACCCGACATGATACCCCCTAAGCGATATGCGACATGAACAGATGGACGCAACGCAAACGAAGGGCCTGGTAAAACGCGTGTTTCCCGCAACTCGTGGACCCACACCGGCCGTACCGACTGATGGGGGTGATTCGTACTGGGATTCGCACCCTGCAAGAGGGTATGTAGGGGACATGTCCCCGCTATCCCCAGCCCCCATCGGTGCCATCTTTCAGGTCGCTGTCAGAAACCGCCGCGTTAGCCTCATCATGATGTTTTGTGGGGTTGTGACCGCTGCCGGGTTGGCGGAACCGGCCCTCGATCGTGATGCAATCTGGCGCGATATTTTCGGCCGGGACATGCCCGCCCCGGTCGGTTCGGTGGCCGGCGACACTTCAATTCGTGCCGAACTTGGAGCCCGGCTGTTTTCCGATCCGCGGCTCTCGGGCACCGGCAAGCGGGCGTGTAGCGGGTGCCATCAGCCCGAGCAGGGGTTCACCGACGGTCTGGCCCGCGCGGCGGGCCTCGATGGCAAGCCGCTTGAGCGCAATACCCCGCATCTTTTCAATCTGGCGTGGGCCAAGAATTTGTTTTGGGATGGCCGGGCCAAGAGCCTCGAAGCCCAGGCCCTGCAGCCGATCACGGCGGCCAACGAACTCAATGGCGACTTCGCAACGATCATCGCCCGGCTGTCGCGCGATCCAAGCATGACGGCGGCGTTCGGAGCAGCGTTCGATGGACCTGAAGCCTTGACGCAAGAGAATATCCTGCTGGCTCTGGCGGCCTACCAGCGGTCGATCGTGTCGAAGGCCACCCGGTTCGATGCCTGGGTGAGCGGCGACGACGGCGCACTCTCGGACCAGGAAAAGGCTGGCTTCGATATCTTCGTCGGTAAGGGGGGCTGTGTGTCTTGTCATGGTGGCTGGCGGTTTACCGATGATTCGAATCACGACACCGGTTTGCCGGCCGATGCCTGGGCGTCCGCATCGCAAGCGTTCAAGACGCCGGGATTGCGGGAGCTGGCGAGAACCGCGCCCTATATGCACGACGGCTCGTTGCCAACGCTCGCCAAGGTGATTGACCACTATGCCGGCGGCGTTGCTAAGCGGGCCTCGGTTTCGTCAAACATCGTTCGCGATCTCGAACTCAAAGACGATGAGAAGGCGGCGTTGATTGCTTTTCTCGAATCACTGTCGAGTGATGGCGCCGAGTGAACTCGCGTTCGCTGCCCAATTCCGTGCCTGCGACGCCTGCGACCGGCTGTACTTCGCCGAATCACTCAAAAGCAAATTCGAGAAATTAATCGGCGAGTTAGCGGCGTTACACGAATGCTATCTATTCGATTAATTCTCGGGCAACCACTGTGACTTTTCTAATCTTGCTGAAATTCGATTTGTCCTGTACCTTTTGACATAACAACAAAAGCTAAAAGGGAAGGCGCCTAACTTGCAATCGCTCCACGAAAGTGGAGCACGAACCGTGCAGGGGTGCCTATGCTAGAGCTTGTTGTTTCCGTCTGCCTCGTCGATGATCCGGCACGTTGTAAGGACGTGAACCTCATCTTTACGGGTGAGGGCATGAGCCATATGCAGTGTGTGATGGGGGCGCAGCCCGAAATCGCCAAATGGATGGATGGCCACCCCAAGTGGGTCTTGAAGCGTTGGACTTGCCAGAAGGCCGGCCAGTTCGCGAAGATCTGACATGAGCCGAAAGGCTGGTTGGAGCTGCGGCATGGCCGCGGCTCAACCCGACTTATAAATCGGTCCCTAGTTTACTTGGCAAAAGCGGACTGCACCTGAGCGGCACCCGGACCAAAGTCAAATCCGTGCTTAGCGGCGATCGATCGGGTTAGGTTGAAACCGGTCGTGCCGAGGCCGAATAGACCGGCTGCGAACAAGATAGCCAAAAGAGCCAGCCGCACTTTTCCGCGTTTCGCCTTACGGGGCGTTGCGATACCGGCGGCGGCCTTCTTTGACCGGCGGTCTCGTCCGGCAAAGACGGCCAGGTAATAGGGCCCACCAAACAACGGGATGATTTTGCGGATAGCAACGGCGTGCGGCGTCGGCTTTTCGAACGTCGCCTGTGCCAGTGCCACGACTTGATCCGGCGTGAAGGTCTCGCGCATGTCCACCGGCAGACGCGCAAAGATCCGCGTCAGGATCGCGTTGTCCTCGATCTGGGCCGCTGGAATGGTGCCGGGCGCAAACACGGGCGATCTCTAAAAGCCAAATCGTCCTCCCCGCCAATTCGGAGAAAGACACTCTAAAAATAGCGGGATAACTCTAATAATTTGCTGCTAACCGCTGGGGGATCACGCGCTGACTTTTGAAGCGCGCAGCGCAGCGCCGTGGCCCCGTCTCAGTTTGAAACGCGGCTCAATGAACTGTTTTCACAAACGTCCCAGGGGCGTCTTCAATGGTGCCCAGGGTTTCGCCCGGCTCACGCGGCAGGGTCCACCCACCCGCGCTTTTGGTCAGCCACTTGATCCAATGCGGCCACCACGATCCGGGTGTCTCCTTGGCGG
>JANORU010000332.1:0-1892 GCA_031415475.1 Hyphomicrobium sp. | reverse complement strand
TGAAGAACTTCCACTCCTCTATACGATCGCTCTCGGGCTCGGCGGACGATGTCACTGTTGCCGTGAAAGCATACAGGGTGTACGCGAAAAAGGTCCCCGATCAGGCTCAGCCCAATTCCTACACCATAGACCACACGTCCTTCGTCTATTTGATGGACGCAAACGGGAAGTATCTGAAGCACTTTCCCCATTCTGTTGAACCTGACAAACTTGCCGCCGAGATCGCTGCCGTCCTTTGACGATCGCGTCGCGAAAATGCAGCGGTCGAAAGTCAATCGCTTATTCACAAGGCGCGCCGCGAAATCGCCTGGGGCTTCACGGCAACACGCAAGCCGCAGTGTGTGTTGACCTGGATGCCGCGACGCGCGCATGGTCCCCGGCACGACGACGGCGACGTGAGTTGCGGCAGGTCATCTCTCGTGCGATCTCAAAACGTCTGTTTCCAGATCACAAGGAACGCGAAGCGATCCATGCGGCGATCTCATTCGAAATCTTCAAAGTCAGTTTCAATGGAGCCCATCGATGGCTTGAGCGCACCCGTCGAGGTCCGCCGGCATCCCAAAGCGCGCCGCTTGACATTGCGGGTCAGCCGCACGCGCCGCGCCGTCATCGTCACGATGCCGTACCAGTGCGATCTCAACGAGGCCGGCAACTTTGTCGATCGCAACATCGACTGGGTCCGCGCCCGTCTCGACAGCCTGCCGGAAGTCGTGGCGCTGGCCGACAACGTCGTCATTCCCTTGCGCGGCGAACCCCACCGGCTGCGCTTTATTGAGAGCTTGCAGGGACGGCGGGCCGTACGCCGTATAGAAATGGAAGGCGAATTGCCGGAGCTGACCGCGCCCGGCACGGCCGCAACGGCCCCAGCAAAACTGATGGCGTGGCTCCATACCGAAGCGCGCAAGGATCTCGACGCGCGCGTTCAATGGCATGCCCAACGGCTCGGCCTCAAACCGAAGCGGATTGCCGTCCGCGATCAGACCAGCCGATGGGGTTCATGTTCGACAACCGGCGTATTGAGTTTTTCCTGGCGGCTGATCCTGGCCCCGCCGGACATCCTCGACTACGTCGCCGCGCATGAAGTTGCGCACTTGAAGGAAATGAATCACGGGCCGCGCTTTTGGGCCCTCGTGCGCAAGACGTATCCCGACTTGGATAGCGCTAGGCGCTGGCTTCAGGTTTACGGCATCGATCTGCACCGCTACGGCGCGCACCGTACTTGATCCGTTGAGCGTCTCTACTGGGCGCTCGATTGGGCGCCGGCACCAAGCGACATGATGCCGGCCGGCGGCCGGACGATAATCCTGCCGTTTGAGGGCGCAACGGGCCCTGATGCCTTGTCATCACCTGGTGCAGCGCCCGTCGCGCGAGCGATGAAATTCTCGTCGATCGGTTCGACGGGATGGACCGATTGCGCTGCGGGCTTGCGTTTTGCGACGGCTGATTTGACCGCCGGAGATTTCGGCAAGGACTTTGGCCTCGCGGCCAAGCGTTCCGGCATGTCCCACGGGAGTAGTTCGCTGCGCGGCGGGCTGGTGCCATCGAGGGCCGCGACAGCCGCTCCCGGCTCTGCAGCCGGCACAAGTTCGATACCTGGCAGCGCCATCGGCGACTTACCTTCGTGAGCCACTGTCATCACCTGCCGCCAGATCTCGGCCGGCAGATTTCCGCCCGTTGACCTGTTCATCGGCTTGCCGTCGTCATTGCCAATCCAGACGCCGCCGGCCAGATGAGCCGTGTAGCCGACGAACCAGGCGTCGCGGAAATCCTGGCTGGTGCCCGTTTTACCAGCTGCCGAATGACCGGCGAGCGCTGCCCGCTGACCGGTACCCGATCGCAGCGTCTCTGACAGCATGTCGTTCATGGCGCCGATGGCGGCCGGCGAGGCCAGC
>JANORU010000331.1:0-1791 GCA_031415475.1 Hyphomicrobium sp. | reverse complement strand
GCTGGAGAGAGCCGTAAGCCGCATACTCGGAAAGATGGGTAAACGCCGGTTTGGGATCGACGTTGTTGACGCCGTCGGTCATCCACACGATGACCTTGTTCGCCTTGCCATAGGCTTCGCCTTCAGCGAACGGTTCGGCGTCAACAACGTCGATCCCAAACCGGAGTTTACCCATCTGTCCGAGTATTCGGCTTACGGCTATCTCCAGCAATGGGGCCAGAACCGCATCGCGGACAAGTCCTTCACCGGCTTCAAGAGTTACGCCGACAGCCGGCTGGCGCAAGTCTGTGCCAACGCCAAGGCCGAGAATATCCAGATTTATACGGTCGCGTTCGGCGTCACGGACCTGGCGACACTGCAACTGCTCGAAGACTGCGCAACAGCGCCGCCGTATGCCTACACGGCGTCAACGTCGAGCGATCTGGTCGCCGCCTTCAAGCAGGTCGCGTCCGACCTGACGCGGCTGCGGCTGTCGAACTAGCCCGTCACCGGAGCACAATCGTCTCGACGGCCGAGACAAGTGCCGACGCGCCGGGCTGCGCGCTCCAGTCGGTGTAATTGCGCATTTCGCCGGTCGAGCGGAGTTTGGCAAGTCGTGCCAGATCGACGGTCGCCGTTACCCATTGCGCGGCATTGAGCACGCCTTCAGCCAGCACGCCGTCGTCCGAAACACCATGCTCGGATGGCACATAAATTCCGGCGGCACCTTCATTGCGGTCGACGGCCGGTGACCATAGCGCATCGCCGACGGTTGGGCTCTGTACCGTCACCAGCGTGTTCTCAAGCGCACGGGCCTTGGCGCCGGTGCGGACGCGATGGTAGCCTGAAACGCGTTCCGTGCACGACGGCACCAGGATGATGTCCGTGCCGGCCTCGGCCAGCGCGCGCGCCAGAAGCGGGAATTCGCTGTCGTAGCAGATCAGCGTCGCGATCTTTCCAAGCCGGGTCTCAAACGCGCGCAACGGCGAGCCGCTCGCAATGCCCCAGTCGCGCTCGAACGGCGTCATGATCATCTTTTCTTGCTCGCCGACCGCGCCGTCCGGCGTCACGAGCTGGGCGGCATTGACGAACCGCCCGTCGGATTTTTGAACGGGACCGGAGCCGGCGAGAATATGGACGTTATGTGTCTTGGCCAGTTCGACATGCAGCGCCACACGGTCGCCGGCCAATTCGGCAACTTTGCGTAGCGTCGCGTTGAGATCGCTGGAGACGGCCGGACCAAAGCACGCCGCCTGCTCGATGGCCGCGTATTCCGGAAAAACGAGCAGATCGGCACCGGTGGCGGCGCCGCGCTTTACCCAGTCGCTGATCTTATCCTCCCAATCGGCAAGCGATTTGGGCTCGCCGATCGGATATTGGGCGGCGGCAATCGTAACGGAACGGGCGTCTGCCTTGTCGGCCATCTCAGAGCTTTTTCATCCAGAATTGCATTTTGTGCGGCGTCTCGCCCGTCTGATTGATTTCTTTCCAATCGTAAGTGGCGATGATGCCGTCGACGGGCGCGTAGCCGCGCTTGGTCCAGAACGGATCGAGCGGGGCGTAGCCGGCCGGCTTCAGCGGGTGATCATCGGGGCGGATCACCCGGCAAAAGGTCGAATGGGTGAAGCCGCCGAGTTTGTGGGCCTGCGCTTCGCGGCCGTCAAAGAACGCGTGACCGAGGCCATAGCCGCGATGGCTTTTGAGCAGAACGCTTTCGCTGCAATAGAAGATATTGCTGAGGTCGTAACCGGCTTGTCTGAACGGTTCGCCGAACTCGTCGGCATGCTCGATCATCGGCGCCCCGGTCGACGC
>JANORU010000330.1:0-6694 GCA_031415475.1 Hyphomicrobium sp. | reverse complement strand
ACTGTTTGTCGTTGCGACCGCGGTCAACAATCTGGGCAAGTCGACCGCCGACGCGCTCGGCGGTGGGATTGTCCTGAATGCCGACGGAACGACAGCCGTCTCGCCGGCGTACCCGGTTGATGGAAATACCTACAACAATGTCGGCGCGGCCATCGCGGCACTCGACAACGCTGCAGGCGCGGCCATCGACACCAACAACACGTCGGCTTTGCCGAACCCGACGGCAACCGGCACGGACGCAACGGCGATTTCGCCGGGAGCAGTCGCGTCAGGTGCCGATAGTTTCGCCGCCGGCAAGAATGCGCTCGCCTCGGGCGATCAGGCGATTGCACTCGGCAATGGTGCGCAGGCGACCGGCGACTCGTCGACCGCACTCGGTGATGGTGCAGCCGCGACTGCCGACGACGCAACAGCGCTCGGCCAGAACACGGTCGCCAGCGGACAACAGTCGACCGCCTCGGGCTTCGGCGCACAGGCGACGGCGGACAACGCAACGGCTAACGGCAGCGGTGCTGTGGCTTCGGGCACCGGTGCAACGGCACTTGGCAACAATGCTGATGCGTCCGGCGCGCAAGCAACGGCACTCGGCGATGGCTCTAAGGCTTCGGGCGATCAGGCGATTGCCATGGGCTCTGGTGCGCAGGCGACCGGAAAATCTTCGACCGCAGTCGGCGATGGCGCAGCCGCCACGGCTGACGATGCCACGGCACTCGGCCAGAACACGGTCGCGAGTGGTGCACAGTCGACGGCGACCGGCTTTGGAGCGTCGGCCACGGGCGATAACGCTCTGGCATCGGGCAGTGGGGCGACGGCATCCGGCACGGGCGCAACGGCGCTTGGCAACAATGCCGACGCGTCGGGCGCGCAGGCAACGGCTTTGGGTGATGGATCGAAGGCATCTGGCGATCAGGCGATTGCGCTTGGCTCCGGAGCTCAGGCAACCGGAACATCGTCGACGGCAGTCGGCGACAATGCCCAGGCGACCGCCGCCGATGCGACCGCTCTCGGCCAGAATTCTCTGGCGAGCGGCGCGCAGTCGACGGCCTCAGGGTTTGGCGCGCAGGCAACAGGCGACAACTCCCTTGCTTCCGGCAGTAATTCCAATGCGTCGGGAACCGGAGCAACCGCGCTCGGTAACAACACCGTCGCGTCCGGCGATCAGGCGGCGGCGATCGGCGATGGCGCTCAGGCGACCGGCGCGCAGTCGGCTGCACTCGGATCGGGTGCGACAGCGTCCGGTGACCAAGCCATCGCACTCGGCAGCGGCGCGCAGGCGACGGGCGATTCGTCGACCGCACTTGGCGACAACGCGCAAGCGACGGCGGATGACGCCACCGCTCTCGGCCAGAACACGGTCGCCAGCGGCCAGCAGTCGACGGCCTCAGGCTTCGGCGCTCAGGCCACGGCCGACAATGCGCTCGCCTCGGGTAGCGGTGCAATAGCCTCTGGCACAGCAGCGACAGCACTCGGCAACGGCGCAACCGCGGCCGGTACAAGCTCGGTTGCCCTTGGTGATGGCGCGTCATCGACGGGTGCCAACTCGTTGGCGCTTGGATCTGGATCAAGTGATGGCGGCAAGGCCAACGTCGTCTCGTTCGGTGATGTCGGCAGCGAACGCACGTTGATCAACGTCGCTCCTGGCGCCATCAGCGCGACCTCGACGGACGCGGTTAACGGTTCGCAGATCTATGCCAATCAGGCATCGGTGGCGGCAGCCTTGGGTGCCGGCGCCGGTGTCAATCCGGATGGTACCCTCTCACCGCCGAGCTTTAGTATCAATTCGACGCCTTACAACAATGCGGGCGATGCATTTGGCGCGCTTGATACGGCGGTGTTCGGCGGCGGCGGTATCAAGTACTTCCACACCAACTCGACCTTGGCGGACTCGACGCCAACGGGAACGGACAGCGTCGCGATTGGCCCGGCCTCGACTGCGACAGGCGATAATTCTGTCTCTCTCGGTAACGGAGCAACCGCGACCAACAAGGACGATGTGGCTCTCGGTGCTGGCTCTGTAACGGCCGCTCCGAATACGGGGGCCTACTCGCTCAATGGCGGAACAGTCGCAGCAACGACACCAACATCGGTCGTCTCCATCGGTGCGGCGGGCAGCGAACGCCAGCTGACCAATGTGGCTGCCGGCGTCGTCTCTGCAACGTCTACCGATGCGATCAACGGTTCGCAGCTCTTTACGGTGGCAACCGCCGTCAACACTCTCGGCAGCGGTATGGCCAGTGCGTTGGGCGGTGGGGCTTCCGTTGCGCCGGATGGCACCGTCACTGCGCCGAGCTACACGATCGGCAAGACCACGCATAACGATGTTGGAAGCGCACTGGCGGACCTTAACAAGAGCCTCGGCGCAGCCATCGCCACCAACAACACGTCGGCTCTGCCGAACCCCGATGCGACAGGAACTGACGCAACGGCGATTTCGCCAGGTGCAGTCGCGTCCGGCGCCGACTCGCTCGCGGCCGGCAAGAATGCAACCGCATCCGGCGATCAGGCGGTGGCACTCGGCAATGGCGCGCAGGCGACCGGCACATCGACCACTGCTCTTGGCGACAACGCCGCCGCGACTGCGGACGACGCCACGGCTCTCGGTCAGAATACGGTTGCGAGCGGCAAGGCCTCTACCGCTTCGGGCTTTGGAGCATCTGCGACCGGCGACAGTGCGCTCGCATCCGGTAGCGGCGCGAACGCTTCCGGAACCGGAGCAACGGCTCTCGGCAACAATGCCGATGCGTCCGGTGCACAAGCCACGGCTCTTGGCGATGGCTCAAAGGCGTCCGGCGATCAGGCGATTGCACTCGGTTCTGGTGCACAGGCGACTGGAACGTCATCAACGGCACTCGGCGACAATGCAATCGCCTCCGGCAACGACTCGACGGCGCTTGGCCAAAACAGCTTGGCGTCGGGCAATCGCAGCTCGGCGACCGGTTTCGGATCGTCAGCGACGGGATTGTCGGCCACGGCCTCGGGTGATGGCTCGCTGGCGTCTGGCGAACGGGCAATTGCACTTGGCTCGGGCGCCAAGGCGACGGCGACATCGAGCACCGCACTCGGTGACAACGCCCAGGCAACAGCCGCGGATGCGACTGCACTCGGGCAGAACTCGGTTGCGTCCGGTACGCGCAGTACGGCGTCCGGCTTCGGAGCCGTCGCCAGCGGCGACTCGAGTGCCGCTCTTGGAGACGGCGCCAAGGCAACGGGCAAAAACTCGGTCGCAATTGGTTCTGGATCGACCGATGGCGGCGAGGACAATGTTGTCTCGGTCGGCGCAGCGGGTGCCGAGCGCAAGATTACCAACGTCGCGTCCGGCGCTGTTTCCAAGGGATCGACCGATGCGATCACCGGCGGACAGCTGTTCGACGCCACGGAGAAGACCGCCGCTGTCGCCAAGGTTGCCAGCAATGCCTTACAACGCGATGGCGGCACCATGTCCGGCGCGATCGATATGGGCAATAATCGCATCAAGAACGTTGGAACTCCTGTCGAGACGACCGATGCCGTCAATAAAGGTTACGTCGATGGCATCGCCGTCAGCTTGAAGTCCGACATCAACAAGGCCTTCAAGGAAATCGACAAGGCGAATGGCGGCATCGCCATGGCGATGGCGATGGGTGGCCTCACGATGCCGGACGGCAAGTCCTTCGCGGTCAACGCCAGCATGGGGTTCTTCGAGGATCGCCAGGCGTTCGCGGTGCAAACTGCGGTGCGGGTCGATCCGAACTGGATCGTCAACGGCGCCGTCGGCTTCACAGAAGATGGTGGTCAGATTGGTGGCCGGGTCGGTCTCACGGGTGCGTGGTGAGGGCCATATCACACGTAACGTGACATGCGGGGAGCAGCGGCTCGGAGACATCCGGGCCGCTGTGACGTGAAGGGGAGGCGTCGTGGCAATGCGTTGGTCTATAGCGATGCTGGCCGTGTTGGCCGGTTGCAGCACGGCCCTCGCAGAGCCGGGTCAGCCGGCCCTAAAGCCAAAGGCGCGTCCGGCGGGTGCAGCCCAGCCAACCGGCGCTTTGCCTCAGGCAAAAGCGGAACTTCGCCAACCTGTGCTGGTGGCATTGCCGCCGGCTGAAGATTTATTGCGTCTTATCCGAACGACAATGACAGCGCTCGATCAGGCCAATCAAACCGGCAACTACACGGTGCTTCGGGATTTAGGGGCACCGGAATTCCGGCGGCTCAACGATGCCAGCGGCTTGGCCGATGTCTTTCGCGTCTTTCGCAAAGAGCGAATCGATCTGTCGCCGCTCGTGCTGTTGACGCCGGAGGTGACGGAAACCCCCAAGGTCGACCGGCAAAACCGCATGCGGCTCGCCGGTTTTTATCCGACCGAGCCGCTGAAAGTCGAGTTTGATTTTTCGTTTGAGTATGACGAGCCGCGTTGGCGGCTGTACACGGTCGGCGTCAATCTTGTAGCGCCTGAACCGGAAGATGCGCCGCCGCCCAAACTGACGGTCTCGGCCAAGCCTAAGCCATAGAGTCCTTCAAACTTCGTCGAAGGCGTAGCCCGTGCCGCGTACGGTGCGGATGGGGTCAGGTTCGGGACCGCGGACAATTGCCTTTCTGAGCCGGCCGACATGGACGTCGACCGTACGCTCGTCGATTTCCGAGGAGTGCCCCCAAACGCCGTTGAGCAGCTGCGAACGGCTCAACACGCGGCCTGAATTCTCCATGAAGAGTTCGAGCAAGCGGTACTCCGTGGGCCCGAGCATCACGTTGCGGCCAAAGCGGGTGACGCGGTGTGCCACCCGGTCAATTTTGAGGCCACTCGATTCCAGCACATCGGCAATCCGTTCCGGTGCCGAACGCCTCAGCAGCGACTTCACGCGCGCGGAGAGTTCGGAAACGGAGAACGGCTTGACGACGAAGTCGTCGGCCCCGGTTGACAGCCCGCGGACGCGGTCGGCTTCTTCGCCGCGCGCCGTCAGCATGATGACCGGCAAGTGACGGGTATCGAGACGGGCGCGAATTTGACGGCAAATCTCGATGCCGGCGAGACCCGGCAACATCCAATCCAAAATCACCAAATCTGGCCGTTCCTCGTCGACAACCATCATTGCTTCGTCGCCGGACTTCACGGACACTACCGCGTAGCCCTCAGCTTCGAGATTGTAGGTGAGCAGCGTGACGATGGCGTCTTCGTCTTCGACGATCAGGACTTTGGCCGGCATGGGTCGCGTCGATCTCCGGTTGTCAGCTCATATTTGCGACAGGTGTGGAACTCGTTTTGTCGCCTTTTGGACGTTCGCCCTCGGGCAGGGATCCACTGGTCAGGTAGGTTATGGTTTCGGCAATGTTGGTCGTGTGGTCGCCGATCCGTTCGACATTCTTGGCAACGAACAGCAAATGCGTGCATAGCCCGATGTTGCGCGGGTCTTCCATCATGTATGTCAGAAGTTCGCGGAACATTGAATTGTAGAGCGCGTCGATTTTCTCGTCGTCCCGCCAAACTGCCAATGCCTTCTCCGCATCACGCGTGCCGAATGCATCGAGAACGTTCTTGAGCTGGCTTGAGGCCAGCTCAACCATGCTGCGAAGTCCGCTCATCAGCGGCTGCGGATGGCTTTCCTTGGCGACCGCCAAGGCCCGCTTGGCGATGTTCTTTGCCAGATCGCCGATCCGCTCCAGGTCGGTCGCCACCTTCATGACTGTCATCACATGGCGAAGGTCGTGGGCCATCGGCTGGCGCTTGGCGATCATATAGATCGCCTGCTCCTGCAGTTGACGCTCCAGATCGTCGATCAGGCGATCGCTGATCACAGCCTTTTCGGCCAGTGCCGGATCGCGTGTTTGCAGCGCGGCGAAGGCATCCGCAAGCAGCGTCTCGGCCAGACCGCCCATCTGCGCGGTATAGCGGTCGAGTTCGGAAAATTCTTCGTCGTAAGAACGGACGATGTGGGTCGACATTGTCATTTTTGCCTCTTGGCCGGATTAGCCGAAACGGCCGGTGATGTAACCTTGCAAACGCGGATCGTTGGGTTTGGAGAAGATGCGCTCGGTCGGGCCTTCCTCGACCAATGTGCCCATATGGAAGAACGCGGTGCGCTGCGAAACGCGGGCGGCCTGCGAGAACGAATGGGTGACGATGACGATGCAGAACTGGCGCCGCAAGCCTTCGATGAGCGACTCAATTCGCGCCGTCGCGATCGGATCGAGCGCCGAACACGGCTCGTCCATGAGAATGATTTCAGGATCGATGGCGATCGCCCGCGCGATACACAAGCGCTGTTGCTGACCACCGGACAGGCCCGTGCCGGAGTCGTCCAGCCGGTCCTTCACTTCGTCCCACAGGCCTGCTTTTTCCAGACTCGACGCGACCACGTCGTCGAGTTCGGTCTTGGTCTTCGTCAGGCCATGGATGCGCGGCCCATAGGCGACGTTTTCGTAAATCGATTTCGGAAACGGATTGGGCTTTTGGAACACCATGCCGACCCGGGCGCGAAGCTGCACAACGTCGAGCGAGCGGTCATAAATGTCCTGGTCGTCGATCGACAGCAGTCCGGACACGCGGCACGACGGCACCGTGTCGTTCATCCGATTGATGCAGCGCAGAAAGGTCGACTTGCCGCAACCCGACGGGCCGATGAAGGCCATGACGCCTTTGTCAGGAATTTCAATCGACACGTCCTTTAAGGCGTGCTTGTCGCCATAGTGGACGTTGACGTTTTGGGCGTTGATCTTGACG
>JANORU010000329.1:0-6568 GCA_031415475.1 Hyphomicrobium sp. | reverse complement strand
AACGCTCCTCAGCATCACGGGGTGCAGGACGATTGCCCGCCCCCGGATGCTTGGAGAGTTTAGGTCTTAACCTCCGGCAGCTCTTTCGCCTGTTCCGCAGTCAGCTCAAGCAGGATCCGGTCGCCGGACAATTTAAACTGCGACGGCGCGATGTTGACCCGCGTCTCGCCGATGCCAAAAAAGCCGCCGATGTCCGCGTGCAGTCCGGTGACGTTGTTGTCAGCGTCGCGCTGGAAGGACGTGACCTCGCCGACGTTCTTGCCGTCGCTGCTGTAGATGGGCTTGCTGGTCCAGGTTTTGCTATCTTCGTCGGTCAGCGTGAGGCGCGGAGCCTGCGGTACGACGGTCTCACCAGTTGAGGCTGCAGGGCTCGACTTGCTGTCAGTCTGACCGGATACGGCATCACCGGGCCGCATAGACGGTACAGCCTCGCCCATCGCTTTCGCCGCCGGAAGAGGCAAGGTGGAGTCTGGTCCGGCCTTCTCGATGGCCTCGGAATCTCTCTTCATCTGCGGTACCTGGTCGGTCATGGTGCTCGTCGGACCACTGCCGGGTTCGATCTTCACTTTGGCGTCCTCAGCAATCGCCGGAAGCGTGAGTGCGGTTGCCATGAGGGTGGCAATTGAAAGGGTGCGGATCATAATTTGAACTCCTGGAATGAAAATGTTGAAGAGGGACGAGCTGTGTCAGTCGCCCGAGGTCATTGCCGGCCGCGGCCGGCCGGGCCTTGCCGTAATCTTTTGCTCAGAGGGTAGCGCCGCAGCAGGGAGCTTTGGCGGGGTCGGCAAGGCCATCGCAGGGGCAATCCCTACGGTGTCCGGAGATATCTCGGTGGACTCGATCATATTGTCCTCACTGAAGTTGATGTAGCCAGCCAGATCGCGCGTGGCTCCTCTTGTCCCGGGGCACCGCGACATTCGAAGCCAAGTTTGAAATCGGGAATGGGCCGACCTTTGGGTCAGGAGCCGGACCTTAGGCTTTCAGTTCGATGCAGCTAGCCTCGGAATCTACTTAGTGGCCCGCGGCACGCCGCGTACGAGGCCGATGCGTTGTCAAAAATCCGAAGCCATCAGAGTGAACGTGTCACCGCGCCGCCGGGAGTACAGTTTAGCTGCGATCTTAAGAATCCGCTCGCGATGCCGATCGAAGGATTTCAGCGAGCCGATTTCGTCGGGAGTAGCGGCAGGGTCCATCCGTGCAAAAGCAGCTTGCTCGACATTGAAACTAATTTCGAATGCGCCGTCGTAGCCCCAGAAGCGCACGCTGCGGCGACGCTGGTCGTAGCTGCGGGTGGGATTTGGGAAATTGAGTACCACTGCGTGATTCCTCGGCAATTCTTCGATTGGCGAGTTACGATCAGTTCCTCAAGGCCCCTTGGTGGGCTGGGCCGTTACCGCTGGGCTGGCCTGAAGCGGGCCATTCGAATGATGGGGACCCGCGTTCAAGACAGAGTCTGAATCACCACATAAGTCACGCACAACAAGGTAACCGCGGTCGCTATCATCTCCACTGGCGAGTCGAACCACTGGGCCAGATCGTGCCAGCTCAGTTGGTCATTGACATCTCTGTGTCCTGGGTAATCCAAAGCATTACACTCCTTTGTTTGGGTGACGTGGCCAACCCAAAATTCGCAATACGACGATTAACGAGCCTCGCCACCTGCGCGTAGCGTCGGAATCTACTCAGTGGCCATGGGTGAACCGCACCGGCGTCAAACCCTACGACAGCCGATGTTGCGAAATCTTCAGATCGGCGGCACGTGTTTCGCTCGCCAGCGACGCCTGATCCAACAGACCGCTTTGCGTATCGGTGAAGCCGACCACCGATGCGGCGTTGACCGCGGCCTGGCTCAATGCCTGGCGAGCGGCCAGTCCGCCGGCGAGGCCATGCGCAAGTGTGGCGCAGAACGCGTCACCAGCCCCGGCGGTTCCTCGAACCACCACCTCGCGAACAGGGCAATGCAGCAGTTCGCCGTGGCCGAATAAATAGCTTCCATCTTTGCCATTGGTAACCGCGACCCGGCGCAATCCGCAGCTCTCGAGTGTCTTCAAGAACCACCCGAATGGGAATGTCACGTCGTGCAGCCTGAGCCCGTCCTTCAGGAGTGACCCGTCTTGGTCTGCGCCGGCAGGTCTTGATCGCTGGGGCAACGGACAATTGCCGGCAAAGGCCATGAGCGCGGGCGCCAAGGCGGCCGCCTCCTTGGCGTTGATGACCAGCAGGTCGAGTTGCCGGAGTGCATTGAGGAGGTCAGGCGAGCGAGTCGTAATTTGTCGAATGCCAGGATTGGCCACCACGAAAGCACCTGCCTTGCAGCTCTGTGACACAGCAACAGAAAAGCAATCGGCCGATGCATCTGAAAGTGGAGAGACGTACACTAGGCCATAGTTCTTAAAGTCTATGGCTTTAATCTCGGCCGGTGTGAGCGCCGTGTTCGCGCCGCGTTGGGTGTAGATGGCCGCATCCCTATCGTGCGAAGAAATTATAACAGCCGATCCAGTTGGAAGGTCATCACTCGTCGTCACAAGACTCGTGCCGATATCCGCGGCTTTCAAATGGTCGCTCACTCTGTCTGCGTCAACATCGCGACCGAGCTTGATCAGGGCATCAACGACATGTCCGAGCCGCCGCAATGCAACGGCGACGTTAACCCCGCCGCCACCGACATTCATCGAAATGCTTTCCGCCTCGATCTTTCGGCCTTGCTCGACAAGCAGGAATGAAAGCGTGGCATTGTGCAACGTCATGCGCTCCACGTCGCGATCGGCGATGATTGCGATGATGTCGACCATGGCCGAGCCGATCGTCAGAGCTCGCGTTGGCGTCTTGCGGTCTTTCATCGAACACCTAGTTAACCGGCAAACTCATCACACAACAGCAGTGAACCCGGCTGGCGGTCAATGCAACAGCCACGCGATTTCCAAGTGACCAGGACCATTGCTCACTCAGTCGCTGCTGCCCTCAATAGCACTGGTAGGTTCGCCCCCAGACGGATGGTGTGACTCGCAAACTGCGCAGCGGTCACTTTTATGACCTCGTGGCCCTTTTGGATGCTACAGTAGGTTATAGGCTCGTTGTTGCCCGACAGACTGTTTCGCCCGACATCACGCACTGGCCTTGGCCGCCTGCCGCGCGAACGAAAGGTCCCATTGATAGACTTTGCTTCCCGAATTCTCCGGCGCCGGCCGGGTTCCTCACTTTGGGAAAGCCGAGAGCCTGTCCGGGACGAGTTGTTCAGCATTGAGCGCCTTGAACAACACGCGCGAAGCCTCGCAATTGCGCAAAAGGTGACAGCGAAGCCGAACAAGGGCCACCCGCTGACCGGCCGGCTTGCCGACAACGAATCCGTGCTGCTCAACGCCCACCGGTCTGTTGCCGGGGCAATTGCAGCCGGTCACGCAATCACACCGGCGGCCGAATGGCTGATCGACAATTTTCATATCGTCGAGAAGCAGATCCGCCAGATCCGATCCGATCTGCCATCCGGCTACTATCGCCAGCTTCCCAAGCTCGCCGCCGGGCCATTCCAAGGGTATCCGCGGGTCTTCGGTGTGGCCTGGGCGTTCGTCGCCCACACCGACAGCCGCTTCGATATCGAGGTGCTGGAGCGTTATGTCCGCGCCTACCAGGAAGTGCAGCCACTGACGATCGGCGAATTGTGGGCGGTCGCGATCACGCTGCGGATCGTGCTGATCGAGATTTTGCGGCGCCTTGCGGAAGGCATCGTGTTCGGCCGAACTGCGCGCGAGGAGGCCGACACCGTCGCCGACAGCCTGTTGGGTGCCGCCGGGCGCAAGTCGGAGCCGGTCGGGCTCGTCTTGGCAAAATACAATGGCCAGCCGGTGCCCCGGGCGTTTGCGGTCCAACTGCTGCACCGGCTGCGCGAGCAGGACGGAGCGATCGGCCCGGCGCTGGATTGGCTCGGCCGGCGTCTGGCGGAACAGGACACAACGCCGGAAGAAGTCGTGCAGCTGGAGCATCTCAGGCAGGGTGCCGCAAGCGTCACGATCCGCAATATCATCACGAGTATGCGCCTCATCTCCGACGTCGATTGGACGGAGTTGTTTGAGCGCATCAGCCTCGTCGACGAGGTGTTTACCGACAGCGAGTGCGGCTTTCGGGACATGGATTTCCCGACCCGCGATCTCTACCGCAGGGCCATCGAAGCACTGGCGCGCGGCACCAGGCTCACCGAACTCGACGTGGCGCGCCTCGCAGTCGGAAAAGTCAAATCGGCCGAAACGGAAATTGAGAGCCCGATCGGCCGGCAGCAGGACGACCCAGGCTATCATTTGGTCGGTGCTGGCCGCCCCGCATTTGAGGCCGAGATCGGCTTCCGGCCGCCCATCGATACATGGTCCGGCCGGCTCAAACGGGCACTCGGCTTGACGGGATACACAACTGTCATCGGCACCCTTGCAGTAATCATCCTGGCACTGCCTCTGATGGCCCTCGTTGGGATGGGCCTCCATTGGGCGTGGATTGGGATTCTTGGCAGCGCCGGCGCTATTCTTGCGATTGATGCCGCGGTGGCGCTGGCAAACCATTCCATCATGCGCAACCTCAGTGCGATTTTGCTGCCCGCACTCGAACTTCGCGACGGGGTGCCGCCTCACCTGCGAACGCTTGTGGTCGTGCCGACGCTGCTGACCACGCCTGACTCGATCCTGGAACAGATCGAGCGGCTCGAAATTCATCACGTCACGAGCCTGGACGGCGACCTTCATTTCGCGCTTCTTTCAGACTGGGTGGATTCCGCCACCGAGACCCGCGAGGAGGATGCCGCGCTCCTTGCGCTGGCAGCCGAGGGCATTGATCGTCTCAATCGTCATCATGGTCCTGCCCCGGGCGGCCCGCGCTTTCTGCTGCTCCATCGCCGTCGCGTTTGGAGCGAGAGCGAACAATGTTGGATGGGCTGGGAGCGCAAACGCGGCAAACTGCAAGAGCTCAATCGTATCCTTCGCGGCACGCTGCAAACGACATTTGTCGAGTCCGAATGGGGGCCGGGTGCGCTGCCCGAGAATGTTCGTTTCGTCATCACGCTCGACGCCGATACCCGTTTACCGCGCGACACCGTACGCCGCTTGATCGGCAAGATGGCCCATCCTCTCAACCGTCCGCGCTTCGATGCGGCCGCCGGCAGGGTCTTGGAGGGCTATGCCGTCCTGCAGCCGCGCGTGACGCCCTCCCTGCCCGTTGGCCAGGAAGGCTCACTGTTCCAGCGCATCTTTTCTTCAATCAGCGGCATCGACCCCTATGCGTCGGCCGTCTCCGATGTGTACCAGGATCTATTCGGTGAAGGGTCTTACACCGGCAAAGGTATCTACGACGTTGATGCATTTGAGGCCGCCATTGCCGGTCGCGTCCCGGATTCGACGCTACTCAGCCACGACCTTTTTGAAGGTGTGTTCGCCCGCGCCGGTCTCGCCTCCGACATCGAAGTGGTCGAGGCGTTTCCCGCCCGATACGACGCGGCAGCCTTGCGTCATCACCGCTGGGCGCGAGGGGATTGGCAGCTCCTGCCGTGGATCTTCGGATTCGCGCCGGCGCCTGGCGTGCCGCGAAGATTGCGCGCACTTCCCGCCGTCGGGCGCTGGAAAATGCTCGACAATCTGCGGCGGACGCTTTCGGCCCCGGCCGCCGTCGTCGCGCTTCTCGCGGCCTGGACGTTGCCACTCCAAGCAGCGCTTGTTTGGACGCTCTATGTCGTCGCAACGATCACGCTACCGATCCTGATCCCTATTGTTGGGTCCATCGTCCCGCGCCACGCGGCGATCGGCATGAGTAGCCACTTTCGTAACCTCCGCGGTGACCTGCGCCTGGCCCTGACGCTCGCCGCATTGCAGATCACGTTTCTTGCCCATCAGGCTTGGCTGATGGTCGACGCCATCGCCCGAACTCTTGTCCGACTGTTTATCACGCGCCGGCAGTTGCTAGAATGGGTCCCCGCGGCTCAGGCCACATTGGGACCTCGCGCGGATGTCTTTGCCTTCTATCGTTGGATGACGAGCGCGGTTGTCATAGGTCTACTCAATCTTGCGGTCGCGTGGCTGTGCGGTCAGGGCACCGGGCTGCTTGCTCTGCCATTTGCGGTCCTGTGGATCGCGTCTCCAGCCATAGCGCGGTGGGTGAGCATGCCGCCGCGGGCGGGCGGGCATCTGCGCGTTCTGGACGAGGACGCGCGTGACTTACGTCTCACGGCCCGCCGCACGTGGCGGTATTTCGAAACGTTCGTGACGCCCGCCGACAACATGTTGCCGCCCGACAATTTCCAGGAAATTCCCGAGCCGGTGATCGCCCGTCGGACGTCACCGACAAACATCGGTCTCTATCTTCTGTCGGCCGCCAGCGCCCGCGATTTCGGTTGGACCGGGACGATCGAAACGGTCGAACGCCTGGAGACGACACTCTCGACCATGAGCGCGATGGTGCGCTTTCGTGGCCATTTCTACAATTGGTACGCGACCCAGGATCTGCATCCCTTAGAACCCCACTACATCTCCTCAGTCGACAGCGGCAATCTCGCCGGCCACCTGATTGCACTGGCCAACGCGGCGCGCGAATGGCG
>JANORU010000328.1:0-10288 GCA_031415475.1 Hyphomicrobium sp. | reverse complement strand
CCTTCGCCGCGATGCTCCTGTTCTTCCGCAACGAAACCGGCTTCGGCGGCAACAACGGCTTCACCGATTTCAAGCGAATCCTGGGCGTGTCGGTGACCACGCCGCAGATGCGCGTCATGCTCGCCGTGCTGTCGGGCCTGGTGCTGATCGGCTTCTTCGTCATGGCGCGCGCCATCGTCACGAGCAAGTTCGGCCGCGTGCTGCAAGCCATCCGCGACGCCGAAACACGCGTCATGTTCACCGGCTACGACCCGGTGAACTACAAGCTCGCCATCTGGACGCTGTCGGCCGTGATGTGCGCGATTGCCGGGGCGCTGTACGTGCCGCAGGTGGGCATCATCAACCCCGGCGAGATGAGCCCGGCGGCGGGCATCGAGATGGCGATCTGGGCCGCGGTCGGCGGCCGCGGCACGCTGATCGGCCCGATCGTCGGCGCGTTTTTCGTCAACGGCGCGAAGAGCTGGTTCACCGCGGCGTTCCCCGAGTACTGGCTGTTCTTCCTCGGCGCGCTGTTCATCGCCGTGACGCTGTTCCTGCCGAACGGTCTGATCGGTTTGCTGAAGCGCAAGAAGCCATGACGCCCGACCTGATGGCAAAAGGCACACGCCGCCGCGAAGCATTGGCGCGCCGCCAAGCCGAGTTGAAAGACATGTCCGGCGACCGCAGCGCTGCCTATGGCCGCGTGCTGCGCGCCGGCAAACCCGACTTCGCGCACGGCGTCGCGCTCTACGTCGAAGACGTGACGGTGAGCTTCGACGGCTTCAAGGCGCTCAACAGCCTGACGCTGGCGGTCAACGTCGGCGAGCTGCGCTGCATCATCGGTCCCAATGGCGCCGGCAAGACGACGATGATGGATTGCATCACCGGCAAGACGCGGCCCGATGGCGGCAGCATCACGTTCGGCTCCAACATCGATCTGCTGCGGCTTATGGAAGCCGACATCGCGCAGATCGGCATCGGGCGCAAGTTCCAGAAGCCGACGGTGTACGAGCAGCTCAGCGTTTTCGAGAACCTGGAACTTGCGCTCGCCGCTGACCGCCGTGTGCGCGCTGCGCTGCTGTCGCGTTTGAGTGGCGAGCAGTTGGATCGCATCGGCGCGGTGCTGACGCGCATCCACCTCAAAGACGAAGCGCAGCGCACCGCCGGCCTGCTCAGCCACGGCCAGAAGCAGTGGTTGGAGATCGGCATGCTGCTGATGCAGAACCCGAAGCTGCTGCTGCTCGACGAGCCGGTGGCCGGCATGACCGACGAAGAAACCGAGCGCACGGCAGAGCTGTTTCTGAGCCTGGAAGGCGAGCACTCGCTGGTTGTCGTCGAGCACGACATGAAGTTCGTCGATCAGCTGACACAGGGCAAGAAGAAGGTGACGGTGCTGCACGAGGGCCGCGTCTTGGCCGAAGGGCTACTCGCCGACGTGCAGAACAACGCGCAGGTGGTGGAGGTGTACCTTGGCCGGTGAGCTGCTCAGCGTCCAGGACGTCAACCAGTTCTACGGCGGCAGCCACATCCTGCGCAAGCTCGGCTTCGACGCGCGCATCGGCGAAGTGACGGTCGTGCTCGGCCGCAATGGCGTCGGCAAGACGACGCTGCTGAAGAGCCTGATGGGCGTGGTGAAAGTGAAGGCTGGCAGCATCGTGCTCGATGGGCAGGACCTGACGCACGCACCGCCGTACGAGCGTGTGCGCAAAGGCGTTGGCTACGTGCCGCAGGGCCGCGAAATCTTCGGCCGGCTGACGGTCGAAGACAACCTGCGCATGGGCCTGGCCTCCAAGCCTGGCGGCACGCAGATCCCGTCTGAACTCTTCGAGCTGTTCCCGGTGTTGAAGCAAATGATCCACCGCCGCGGCGGTGATCTGTCCGGCGGCCAGCAGCAGCAACTCGCGATTGCCCGCGCGCTCGCCGCCGGGCCCAAGCTGCTGCTGCTCGACGAACCGACCGAAGGCATCCAGCCGAGCATCATCAAGGAGATCGGCCGCGTGATCCGCTTGCTTGCCGAGCGCAAGACCATGGCGATCGTGCTCGTCGAGCAGTACTACGATTTCGCGGCCGAGCTGGCCGACCAGTACCTGGTGATGGAGCGCGGCGAGATCGTGATGCGCGGGCGCGGCAAGGACATGGCGGCCGACGGCGTGCGGCAGAAGATGTCGATCTGACGATCGCGAGGCTGCGTCGAAGCGCCATCACAAGTCAGGCGACGTCCGCGATCGACACATCGCCGTCGCGGAGAACCAAGTAGAGGAATGCGCCGCACTTCTCGCAGCGAACGTCGTGAGCGTTCCCGTCGCTGACCGCCTCGGCGCTGAGAGCCCCGCGCCGTCCGCAACAGCGATAGGTTGCGCAGCGTCGCGGCGGTACTGAGGGTGAGAAGGTCATCGGCTGGGTGCTCGCGAGCTGCTATGGTTGACGCACTTGCCGCTGACTGCTTGGGTACGGCCCTCGCGTCGATAGCCGGAGAAAATGCCGAGGAACAGCGCATGAAGGCTAACGTGGACGTGTCTATGACGCCGCGATTTCTGTTCACGGCGCCATGGGATCCCCCAGTGGTGCGGCGCGGCGATGCGCTCGGTCTCCGGGCGCTGGCCGACCAGTTTGCCGAAGCTTTGGCGCCGGGGCTGAGCAACCGGGTTCAGGACGGTAGGTGGGTGACGATCCTCGCGTGGTGCCTTGCGCGGTCGCAGGAGGTCTTCCACGCCCGCGGCGGCAGGTCTGTGCAGACGCGGCAGGAGCAGTCCGAGCGGTACGGCTGGTTGCGGCCACTGGAGTTGATGTGGGTCGCAAGGACAATTGCGCTCGCGGGG
Source organism: Hyphomicrobium sp. (assembly GCA_031415475.1). Classification (GTDB taxonomy): domain Bacteria; phylum Pseudomonadota; class Alphaproteobacteria; order Rhizobiales; family Hyphomicrobiaceae; genus JAGVSR01. Next base: position 7,490 of record JANORU010000328.1, on the reverse strand, counting down.
GATTGGCGAGACCGGTCGCTGGCGGGTCGCAGGCGAGTACGCCCGTGGTACGAGGAAGACGGGCGATCGACGCCACGATTCGGAATGTCGCCAGAGCAGTTCCGCGCCTACCGGCAGACCGGCATGTATGGGGGCTACCGCCTCGCCTTCCGAAAGTGGCCTGACATGACGGTCTATCGCAACGGGTGGACACCGGGCCCGGCGACCCATCGTCTGGCAAAGTGGATGGACTTCAAGCTTGGCGCAGCGCGGCCGTCTTGGCCGCTTCACCTGGGAGACGATCACGACGGCAGTCCAGTCAAACGGAATCCGAACCTGGGACTCGGCGACAAGCACGACTGGTGGCTACGCCACTGGACGACGTTCAACGCCGGTGGACGCCACGCGGAAGAGAACACACTTCCTCGTCTGCGGGCCGACTTTGCCAAACTCCCCGAGGCGGACATCCTAGAGCCGCTCGTATTCGGCAAAGACAAGCACGGGAATTTGCGGCGGAAGGTGGCGCTCGAGATCCAGAAGGCGGCAGCCACCGACCACTTCGAGGTTTGTAATCGCCTCGGCGATGCCTTCCACTCCGACGCAACCGTCAAGCACCTTCCGCGATTCACGCGCTTGGCCGATGCCGGCATGGCGGCGATGGACTTGATCGCGACGGCGTTCGACACCAAGAGCAGTGTCGCGCTGAAGGATGTTGCGGCCGGCTACGGCGCGGCAGATGTCTGCAACGAGTTGCGATCTGCCTCCGACGCGTGGCTCAAGGCCGACGCGATGCAGCTGCGGCACGTCGAGCAGGCCCGTCGCTTCGCCAGCGCGATCACCAGCCGGCGCCCGATGGAGTGCCTGCGCGCTTTGCTCTTGCACCACGAGATCCACGGCGGTGGCCTGCGCTGGTTTGTGGTTCGTGGCGGAACGGTCGAAGCGAGGTCGCGGCCGCAAGCGGGATCCTCACGCTACCGCTTCCGCCTGAGGTCGCTTTGCCGCCTTGGAGCCCAATGCGGTGTGCTGCGCGGCATGCCCGCCGCGCTGCGCGGCGACGATGAAGCGGAGGAGGACGACATGGCCGAGGGCGGCGATGACTGACTCCCGCTTCAAGTGGGAGTCGCTGGTGCATACCGACGCGCCGGCCGGCAGCGTACTGAAGGCCGCGCTCTTCACCACATACGACCGTGCCGACGAACGCCTGCTGGCTGAGCATCTGCTCCCCCTGCTCCTGAACCTGACTCGCGAGCCCGACGGCGACGGTGCCGAGCGCCAGTTTTTTCTCCTGGAGTTGGACCAGCGCCTCAAGCGGCTTCACGACAAGGTCGTTGTCGTCTCGTCAACTTTGCGTGAAGAGCGCCTCGATCCCGACGTCGAAGAGACCGGCGCCTACGGATGGATCTGGCGCAACATCCGCCACCTCACCGTCGGCAGCCAGCGGAAGGCCGTGCAGCACGCCAAGCTCTGGCTGCTTCACTGGGCGGCACCCGATGGCGAGGGTGAGGAGCGGCTCGAGATCGTGGTGTCGTCATGCAACCTGACGCTGGCCGCGTTCAAAGGCCAACTTCAGTCCGCTTGGCGCGCCTGCCTTCCGCTGCACCCTCAGCGCGCAGTGTCGCGCCTTCCCGGGTGGGGCGTGCTTCCAGCCTTTCTCAAAGAGCTGGCTGCCTCGGCCGGCGATGGCGAGCGCTTCGCAGCTTTCGAGGATCTCCTCGCGCGAGCGGACTGCCCCGACGGCGTGTCGTTCGTCGCCAGCGTGCCAGGGACGCACTCGCGGCAGGTCCTGCGGCGCACGCCTTGGGGATCTGCCGGGCTACGCGCCATTGCACCGCGCGGCAAGGGAACCGTGCACGCATCGATCCTGAGTCCGTACATCGGTTCGTGGACCACCGACCGACTCCGGCGATGGTGCGCTTCATTCGATGGCGCGCCGGAACGTATGGCGCTCGTGTGGATCGACAAGCAGCACCCCTGGGCGCGGCGCCGCCGTTGGCTGCTACCGAAGACGTCCCTGACTGCCCTGCTGGAGGCGAAGGGCAAGATCCTTCGTCTTTGGCAAGAGGTCGACGACCCGGACTTGTCCGATCGCTTCCATGAGGATCATCGGCACACTGACGATCGATGGAGCCATGCCAAGGTCTATGGGTTCCAGCGAGGCAACTCACGGCGCGTACTGGTGACATCTGCGAACTTCAGCCTCGCTGCATGGGGAAGCGAAGCACCCAACGGCGATCTGACGATCGAGAATTTCGAGCTTGGTGTGTGTCTCGACCGAGCCGTTTGGCCGTTCGACGACCTGGAATCATTCGACGATCCTCGCGATGCCGCAACGGTGTTGCAGCTGCCCAGGCAGGGAGCCGCGACGATCACCTGGGCGCAGGCAGCGTGGGACGGGAAGCGCGTCTGTGTCGACTGCCGCTGCGAGGCGGGTGCACCACTGGACGGTGCGTTCCAGGCTGGGCAGAAGTGGATCTCAATCGGGGAGTGGAAGGCGGCCACAGGCGGGCGGCTTCGTTCAGCCAAGGTACCTTGGCCTGTTGCCGAACCGTCGCCGTCGACAGTCCGACTCACGAGTGGAGCAGAGACGGTGACAGTCGACATCTTCGATCGTCGACCTCCGCTGGAACGGGAACTGAGCGTTCCACCCGAAGTGGATCCAAATCTCGCTGAGACGTTGCGCGACGAGCTTCTGTTTGAGCAATACGGCGGCCATGCGGCGCCGGACTCCATCGCCGAAGAAGGAGAGCCCAACCGGAAGGGGCGCAAGCCTGGCGAGGGCAGTGACGAGGACGATTGGATTGAAGGAATCGACCCGGACCCTGAGACCGACGACAGAGACGAGGCCGCGCGGCAGGACAGCTACGCCGTACCCGCGTTCGTGCTCGCTCGCCGCCATCTCGGCGTGGTGGACAACTGGGCTGAACAGGTCGAGCGCGTGACTTCGAGACGGGCCGCCGACTTCGAGCGCGCATGGCTGCGCCGCGATGGCGAGTTGCTTTGCGAAGCATTCAAGCGCCAAGCCGTGCGCGACGAGAGGCGCGACGCCAAAGCAGATCGGACGCGGTCGATCGGTGCGAAGCTCGCAGCCGAGGAATTGGCCTTGCGACTCAAGCACTTTCCGGAGGGGTAATGCAACAACCAGAGTCGCTCGGGCTGAATGCGAAGCAATGGCAGTTTCTCGCCAACGTCAACAAGTACGTCGAAGCGAGCGGTCGCGCGGGGCGAACGCTCGTCCCGGAAAGCACTCGACGCCAGTTCGAGACGGCGCGAGACATCCTCGAACGATTGAACGGCAGCTACGGCGAAGAAGCTCGTCGAGGGATTCTCCTGGCCGATGACGTGGGCCTGGGCAAGACGACCGTCGCGGCGGTGGTGGCCTGGATCGTGGCGGCCGCTGGCGAGCCACGGGGCGTCCGGATACTGGCTCCGAACGACGTCATGGTGCGACGCTGGAAAGAGGAACTCCTCGCGCACGTCGATCCGCTCAATGAGTGCGCGCCGTTTCTAGCCGTGGAACGCGAACGCGTGAAGGGTCGCGAGGCGCGTCGCCTGCGAGCCGGCAACATCCAGGTCGTGAAGCACTCGTACGCTGCCGCAGAAGAACTTCTCCGGTGCGATCTGCTCATCATCGACGAGGCGCATCGTGCGAAGGGCGAGAACACCGCGTTCAGTGCGGCGCTCAAGCGACAGAAGAAACAAGCGCGTCGGGTGCTGATCCTTACGGCGACGCCATTCAGCATTCGTCTTGATGAGCTCGAGCGCATGCTGAGCCTCATCGGTGGCGACGCGGCTCGCAGCCCTGTGCGCACGTTCAGCCGTGCGCTGGATGACCTCTACGGCGGAAACGCCGCTCGCGATCCGGCCGTCGTCGCAGAGAGACTCGCGACCAAAGCCCAGACCGCGGTCAAGGCCCTGGCCGGCTGCGTGATCCGCCACGGCATCGACGACCTCCCCCGAGAGCAAGACGCCTTCGGCAAGCGGGGCGACTGGGCTGTGCCTGTCAAGTCGGCGAGCGCGGACGAGATCGAGATCATGCTCCGCATGGATCGAGCCCTCCGCATTGCAAAGAACGGCTCAGGCTCCCGCTCGATGGTGACGGACGACCCTCGTTTCCACGTCGGCTGGCGGCACCTCGACGCGGTGAGGCAGGCAGTGAAGGGCGACGCACTGCGGCTGGCCGTGCCCAGCCGCGCGGTCGTGGAGAACCACCTGACAGCGATGCAGAGGCTGCGGGACAAAGTTGGAACCCATTCGAAGATGCAGGCCGTCGGCGCTGTCGTGAAGGCGACGGTCGAGCAAGAGGGTGAGAAAGTCATCCTGTTCTGCCGCCATCACGCAACCGCACAGGAGCTGACCGTCCACCTTGCGTCGGTGTTGCCACGCCAAGTGCCGCCTCGGTCGCCTGCGCGGTCCATCTGGCAGGATGCCTGGGACGCAATCTTGACGCCGCCACGCAACGAACCTCGGCATGAGGACCAACTCAGAGCCACCTTCATCGACTGGCTGTGCTCGGATCTGATCAGGACCCAAACCTATGGTTGGCTCCCTGCGAAGGCGAGATCGGCGAGCCATCTGGCCACACTTCTTTCCACGAGCGCGCCACGACGGGGATTGGGCAAGGCAACGATCCTTGATGCGGCGAAGGAGCTCTATCGCGAGCTACTTCGGTCCCAGTCGAGCCGGCAGGTGCTCAAGGAAGCGGTGGACCGGCTCGAAATGCTGCCCGGCGCAAATGGTGCCTTGCGAGTCCTTGGTGTCTGCTCCGCCAGCGAGAACGAGATCGAGCATCCCCTGTTCCTGCACAACCAGCAGCCCGACACGCTGATCTCGATCTTTAACAGCCCATTCGGACCCGATGCGCTCGTCGCGACCGACAAGCTCTCCGAGGGAATCGACCTTCACCGCTACTGCCGCCATCTGATCCACTACGAGCTCGACCCGAGTCCCATCCGAACGGTGCAGCGCAACGGCCGGCTCCGGCGCGTAAACAGTTGGGCGGCGGTGACCAAGAAGCCCATCCAGTACGCGTTCCCGGCCTTCCGTGGAACACGTGACTATCGGCTCGTCCAGATCATGAAGAAGCGCATCGACAGTTTCTCCCTGCTCCTGGGTGGCGTGCAGAACTTCAACGTCGACGAGGTCGTGGACTCAGAAGAGCGCTGGCGCAATGAGGTGATCGCGTTGGCGAAGGGCCGTCTTCAGAAGACGGCCGGGTGCCTCCGGGCACGCCGGCGCGAGTAGCCGCAGCAATCCGTCAAACGGATCATTTGCGATCAGTAGTGTCGAAACTTACTTCGTTCAGATGTCCCATGCAGGCGTCGCTTCTGGACGCGATTTGTGGCTCGCGAGACAGCTGGCGGCGGTGGCTGCGTCGAGAGTTGCTTCGCAACAGGAATGCCCGTTTGTCCTTGAGCCCACAACCATCACAACTTCAAGGAGCCCAGATTGGCGACACATGACGTTTCCTTTGAAATTCCGCAGAAGTTTGTCCTTGCGAAGGATGTCGTATTCGACATCAAGTCGAACGGTTCGAAGCTTGGATCCCTACTCATCAGCAAAGGGAATATCGAATGGGTGCCAGCGAATAACAGCGTGAAGAAGCGTCGGCTCAGTTGGGAGAAGTTCGCACAGTTAATGGATAGCGAGGGCAAGGTTGCCCGCATGAAGTAAGGTCTTGGATGACGCGCGATGTGCGGCCGTTCATTGGCCAGGCCTGCCTGAAGGGCACTGAGAGTCTCGCGTCACCGCCTGTCCCGGACATGGCCACCACTGGCATGCTCAGGCGGGATCGGGGCGATATCTGATATGCCAGCACTTCTGCTGATCGACACCAACGTGTTGGGCATCGGTTCGATGCACCAGTACCAGTATCGGGACCTGAGCCGCCGGGGTATGGCTACCGGAGCGATTCTGGGCATTGTCGAAAAGCTGGCTGAACTCGTTGCCAGCCATCCGGACCACGTTCCCATCGCGCTTTGGGACGATCGCTGCAGGTGGCGGGAGGCGCTACTTCCCGAATACAAGCGGCACCGCTGGGAAAGCCCGGATCAAGTTGCGTTCCTTGAAAATTACCTGCGGCAGGTCGAAATCGCCCGCGAACTTCTTCGACACCTCGGGTTCCCGCAGGTCTTCTGCCCGGGCTTCGAGGCCGACGACATCGTGGGTGTCATTTGCAGGCGCGCTGACCCCTCATGGCTGATCAGGCTGGCGACGACCGACAGCGACTGGCTGCAAGCCTTGCGAAAAAAAGTCGACTGGTTCTCTCTTGCCACTGGCAGGGTCGTCAGGCACAAGGATCTCGGCGATCCGGCCTTGGTTGCCGGCGGACCGTTCGCATCAGTCGATCACTTCATCCAAGCGAAAGCGCTGGCTGGTGATCCGAGCGACGGCATACCGGGAGTCGTTGGTGTCGGTATCAAGACAGCGGCCAGAATCATTCGCCACTACGGCTCGGTGGAAGCGCTGTGGGCAAGGCATGACGCCGGCGAACCGATCAAGGGCGTCATTCTGCAGCGGGCCGCCGGTCATGAGTACAGGGCAGCCTACCGACGCAACCTGCGAATGATCGATTGGCGATTGGCAACGCCTCTTGGGAATGACGTCCAAGTGGACGTTGGGAACACCGATGGGGCTGAGGTTTCGCGCGTCTGCGATCTCTGGGGAATCCCGGCCGCGGCGGTTCGCGATCTGCAGCTGCCGTCGGAGGTCACCCAACCGCTGGTCGGCGGCGTCGGAGAGATGTTGCGCGACCGCGGGAAGGGGTCGGACTCGACACCATAGATGTCCGTGGCCGAGGTCCGATCCCGCTCTCCGCAGTTCGACAGCAGCTCGGCGATGAGACGGCCAAGAGCGCCGCCAGCTTCCCACCTCGGCTTCGACGGGAACAACGTCTTGAGAAACTACACCTAGCTCGAAGCGCGGATCGGCCAAGTCACCGTCGTGCTCGGTCGCAATGGCGTCGGCAAGACGACGCTGCTGAAGAGCCTGATGGGTGTGGTGAAAGTGAAGTCGGGCAGCATCGTGCTCGACGGCCAGGACCTCACCTACGCACCGCCATACGAGCGCGTGCGCAAGGGTGTCGGAGCCGACCGAAGGCATCCAGCCGAGCATCATCAATGAGATCGGCCGCGTGATTCGTTTGCTCGCCGAGCGCAAGACCATGGCCATCGTGCTCGTCGAGCAGTACTACGACTTCGCTGCCGATCTGGCGGACCAGTACCTGGTGATGGAGCGCGGCGAGATCGTGACGCGCGGGCGCGGCAAGGACATGGAGGCCGAGGGCGTGCGGCGAAGGATCTCCATCTGAGCGCTCCAAGGACAATCGGGCGGTGACGCCGCCACCGCCCACCGAGCCCGACCCCCATCACCTGCGCCGCGCGCGCCACGCCGTGCACGCGGCGTTCTTCGTCTTCGGCGTCATCGTCTCCGCGCTCGGCGTGCACGTGCCGTCGATTCGCGCGCACTACCGGCTGGACGACGGCGGGCTGTCGATCGCGCTGTTGGCCATCGCC
>JANORU010000327.1:0-7280 GCA_031415475.1 Hyphomicrobium sp. | reverse complement strand
CGAGCCGTTCATGAACCAGCTGCATCGGCTGTATTTCCGCCAGAAGCTCATGAACTGGAAGGAAGAGATCATTCGCCAGACCAAGGAAACGCTGGCCGGGCTGCATGAAGATTCGACCCAGCACGCCGATCTCGCCGACCGTGCAACATCCGAAACGGATCGCGCCCTGGAACTGAGAGCCCGCGATCGCCAGCGCAAGCTGATCTCTAAAATCGATGCCGCGCTGTCGCGCATCGAAGATGGGACGTACGGCTATTGCGAAGAAACCGGCGAACCGATCGGCTTGAAGCGGCTCGATGCCCGGCCGATTGCGACGCTCTCTGTCGAGGCCCAGGAACGCCACGAACGCCGCGAGCGCGTCTACCGCGAGGATTGAGCGGCGATACGGGGCCTGCCCGGTCAATTGTGTGGTCTGTCCCACACCGGCACACACGTTAAGGAATTTCTAACACCTGCCCGGCACTCTCGACTCAGGCTATGGCGTGAGCGGAGTGTCAGCGGGTGTTGCAGTCGGTCTTGAAGGTCAGCGGCAAATCGTGGGCGGGTTCGGCTGCGATCTGGAGCGTATTTGCGATCCTCATCGCCGGTCTTGCGGACGAGCGCGCCGAGCCATCGTCATCGCGCCTCGCCTGGCAGGCCGCCGCGGCCGCCATGATCCCGCTGGATCGCTTGGCATCCGGCAATTTGGGCGCGGCGCAGGTCGCTAAAGTCGACATCGCGCCACTCGACCTGACGGCGATCGCTGCCAGCGAGTTCGGCGACAGCGAAGAGCTCCAGTAAACTAGCTCGATTGCGACTTGACCGGTGCGACGCGCGGTTTGCGTGCCGCTGGAGGTTCGCCGTTCGATTGAGCAGGTTCAACGCCGTCATCTGGAGTGGGCGCCTGGACTGGGGCCGCCGCCGCCGTGCGCTGCTCCCCAAGCCGTGATAGCAGACCCTTGACGAAATCGAGATCGCGCAAATGTACGTCATGTTGCGCAAACGGCATTTCGATGCCGGCGGCGCGGAAGGCTTTTACGATCCGCAGGCGCAGGTCGGTTTGCGCGCCGCCGCCGCGGCCGACGTCAGAGACGACCCCGCTGACCGAAAACTCAAAACCGTTGGCCCCGAAATTGTCGAACGACACGTCGGGTTTAGGAGACTGCATGAGGAGGGAGCTCTCGGCGGCAACCTTCAGCAACACGTCTCGCACCTGCTCGGGATCGGACTTGGCACTTGCGGTCACCTTGATGTTGACGCGCGCCAGTTGATTGCGATGGGTCCAGTTGGTCACCATTCCGGTAATCAACTCGGAGTTGGGAACGATCAGGCTCGCCTTGTCGCCGGTCTCGATTTCGGTCGAGCGCACGGCAATGTTGCGTACCCGGCCCGTTTGGCCATTGACCGCAACCAGATCGCCGACCTTGATCGGCCTCTCGACCAGCAGGATCAAACCGGAGACGAAGTTATTGACGATCGACTGCAGGCCGAAGCCGATACCAACCGACAGCGCGCCGGCGACGATGGCGAGATTGGTGATGTCGAGGCCGCTATAGGACAAGGCGGCCAGAACGGCGACGGCAAAACCGGCATATCCGACGCCGGTGTGGATCGAATTGGCGATCCCGGCGTCGACCCGCGTGGTCTTCAGGATCGACGCAGACAGCCAACGCTGCACCAGCCGAGTTACAAACAGAAGCGCGACGAACAAGGCCAGTGCGAGCACGATCCGCGCCAGCGAAATCCTCAGCTGGCCGATCTCGAATCCGAAGATCAGCGCTTTGAGCCAGGCTGCCGTATCGGTCGGCGTGAAACCCCAGGTCAGAAGGACGAGGGGAATCGCGAACAGGGCGAGCAGCACGTTGAGAGCGACAGTTGTCGCCTGCGCGACCGACCTGACTTGCCCCGGTTCCAGTCCGAGCCCATCGCCCAGCCCGCGCCGCAGCGCCGTGCCGCCGCGCGAGCCGTCAGCTACGAAAGCGCGGATGGCGAGGTGCAGCAACAGCACCAGCACGATCGCGCTGCTGGTCACGATCACCTGACCGGCGATGAACCGGCCGAGCGCGACATAGCCGAGGAGCGAGGCAGCAACGATGACAGCCGCAACCGCCAGCAGCGGCAATTTTAGAATGCGCGGACTGAGAAGCGGCAGATGGTGTTCGACCGGTTCGCGAAGTTCGCCGTCACTCGTTTCGGCGGCATCGCCGGAGGCTGCCTCGGGGATGCTGGCGGGTGCCGGCGTGAAGCGGGTACGAACGACCTTCAGGAACAAAGCGGCTAAGATCACGCTGGCAAGAAACGTCTCGATGACGCTTACCGCCAGCGGCAGGGCGAGAATCCGGATCACTTCCTTCAAGATGAAATCGATGGCGTAGACAGCACCAATCATCGTCACGGCGCGCGTCAGCGCGCGGGCCGGAACATCGTCAAGATCGACCAGCCGCCAGCGCGGCCGGTTCGGTTGGAGTATGGCGTGGGCGAGCGCCGAAACGGCGACGAACACCAGGAAGGCGGGCAGCGCCGTCACCACCAGCCGGTCGGCGCCAAGAAACAGAAGGCCGAGGTAATCAAGGCCGAATGTCAGCAGCGCGGCAGCGGCCGCCGCCGGAATTGCCACCAGTGGTGCTACCCAGCCGGCCGTTGCCGCCCGTTCGAAATAGCTGGGGTGTGGCCCCTCGAGCGTCAGTCGCGCACCGACGAAGCGGCGGGCATAGGCGCCGAACATCGCATAAATGAGAACCGAGAGCGCAACAATGCCGATCAGGCTGGCAGCGTTTTCCTTTGCCGAGCGCCACCACCGCCAACCAATCCATTGCAAATCGGTCACGGCCCGGGGCAGCGTACCGTTCACTTCGTTCCAGGTCGAAGTACTGAGCGGGCTATCGCTGCGCCTCAGCAACTCGCTTGTGAAAATTCGCGCCCGATACTCCTGCACTTTCGACAGAAGTTCGCGGGCCCGGTACTGCACGAGCCCGGTAGACTTGATGGCGCCATCGATTTCGGCGGTCAGGATGTTGAGGTTGGCGCGCTCCTCCAGGATCTGGCGGGACTCGGGCGGGGCGTCCTTGCCAGGCGGCGGTCCGAGCCGTTGCACCTGCGCATTGACGGCCTGATAGCGCGGCTGAAGATTTTCCAGGAAGAGGTCTGAGCCTGACAGAAGGGCTTCGATCTCGATGCGCTGTTGGGCGAGACCCTGGTCATTGTCTTTGACGGCATCGACGGCCGTCTCAAGTGCGTCGATGGCCGCGCGCAGATTAGCTGCGGGCTCTTGCACTTCCTGAAGCAGAATTGGCTGCTCGATGGCGGGCGCCGGTGCTGTGGCGACCGGTACGACAGCTGGCACGACGGCCGGTTCAGCGGTCGAACTAGCGTCCGGTACAGCAGCGGGCTCAGCAGCCGGTTCAGCGTTCTGGGCCGAGACCGGCGGCGACAGGCAACCGAGAGCAAGCGTGAGAGCTATGACGAGGCAAGCAAAGCGATCCAGTGCTCGATGCCGCCGCATGACGTTGAAAAATTTCAAATCCGACACCACAACATTTCCGGTTCCAGCAAGCGACTGTGCGCCGCTCGCGTCACGACTCGCCGCCGGCAGCCTGACCAAAGCCGCGTGGCGCTCGCGAAAATACGGTTGCCGGCGGTTCGACCACTTCAGCCGTTCGAGGAGATCGGCGCGGGCCAATCCCGGTTTCCAGTACGACATCCACCGGTCCGCCCGTCATGATCAGATGTTCGACATCATCGCGGCGGATTAAGAGCAGTTTGCGGCGGCCATCGACGCTCGCCTGTTCGATGACCCCGATCCGGGGGTCGGGCCGGGGCGCGAAAAATCCGGCCGTTGGCGACGTACCGCTAAGATAGCCGCGCAGCAGCCATGCGCCGCCAACCAGAGCGCCGGCCAGCAGCACGATCAGCACGAGATAGTAGAGGAGATCCCACATCTTGTTGCGACGGGGGGCTGCCCCGGCTCCCTGAGTCGTTGCTGTGCGCCGCCCGGCCGGGTCCGGGAACGACGCGCATTTCAACGCTCCTATAACCCGGAATTCACGGCAATTTAACCCTAATGATCGAACTGTTGACAGGCATGCCGGTACGGCACGCCGAGAGCCCGGTTTTCGGGCTCCGCCCGAGATCGAGCCGGTCTCTACAAGTCTGTTCAGTTGCGTGAGTTCATCAATGTCGCCGCTCGAGGCCGTCACTCCCCCGAATCAGATAGCCTTCGACTTCATGGTCGAAAGCGAGATGAACCCTCTACTCCCGGGACCCCTGGCGGCTGCCACCGGCGGCGGTGATAAAGGCGTGCGCGGATTGACATCGGCGGTGTCCGTCGTGCTCGCGCTCGGCAGTATCGTCATCGCGCTGGCCGCGAGCAGCGCCAGCACACCGATTCTTCTTACCGCACTTTCGCTTCTAGCCGTCGTCGGCACGTTTTTCCTGTTCGGGATGCTGGCGGGCCACGTCCGCATCGGCGCCCGGGTGACGGGAGCGGATATCGCCGAGGTCGTCACCAACACGTTCGATGATGGTGTGCTGGTGACCCGGCGCGACGGAACGACGGTCTACCACAATCACACGATCGCCGAGTTCACCGGCCGCACGGCGAGCGGCGAGGCAGCGTCTCTCGATGCCGCGTTCGGCGCCGAACCGCTGGCGCGCGAAGCGCTCTTCCGATTGTCACGCGCCGCCGAGCGCGGCGATCGCCGCCGGGAGGAAATCCGGCTGCCGGCGATTGGCGGCGGCCTAGTGCGCGTGCTGTCGATCGAAACCCGCCCGTTTGGATCGGCCGCCAGCCGCGGCGAAGGCCCGCTGACACTGTGGACCATTTCCGACGTCACCGAAGCGCGCCTCAGAGAAGCGGCGGCACTGCGGGCCATTGAGACAACGCTTACGCACTATGAGACGGCGCCGATTGGCATTGTCTCAGCCGACTACGACGGCACCATCCGCCACATCAACGCGACGGCCAGCCGTTGGCTTGGGTTCAACGGCCAGGGCCGGGACGCGCGGCCGCTCAGGCTCGCCGATATTCTGTCCCACGATGCCGTTGCCCTGCTCGACGGCACGCGCCGCGACGCCAACCCGCCCGAACAGATCGCGCTTGATATCGATGCCACGCGCTCCGACGGCCGGTTAATGCCGGCACGTCTCATTGCCCGCACACGCGCCGATAACGGCTGGCTTCTGGTGCTCGACAATCTCGAACATATCGATGGTAATAATTCCGAGGCGGAGCCGGGCGAGATGCGCTTTGCCCGCTTCTTCCAGACCGCACCGTTCGGCATCGCCAGCGTGTCGTCGGACGGCCGCATTACGAGCGCCAACAGCGCCTTCGCCCGGCTGATGCTCGACGCGTCGATTGGGGTCAACAAGCAAGCCATCGACGTCTTGTGCCGGTCGGCCGACAAGTTGACGCGCGCCAGCGTCGACGACAGCCTTAAGCAGGTCCTGTCCGGCAAGGCGAGCCCCCAGCCGATCGAAATTTCGGTTGGCGGAGAACGCGAGCGCGAGCAGGTGCGCCGTGTGTTCATGAGCCCGTTGGCCGCCGACGGTCAGGCGCGTGAAGCGGCGATGCTGTACGTCATTGACGCCACCGAACAGAAGGCGCTCGAAGCGCAGTTTGCCCAAAGCTCAAAAATGGAAGCGGTCGGCAAACTGGCCGGCGGCATCGCCCACGATTTCAACAACGTGCTGACGGCGATCATCGGCTTCTCCGATCTCCTCCTGCAGACCCATCGGACCACCGATCCGGCCTACAAGGATATCAAGAACATCCAGTCGAGCGCCTATCGCGCCGCCAGCATGGTGCGCCAGCTGCTATCGTTCTCGCGCCGTCAGACGCTGCAGGCCGTACCACTGCAACTCGACGAAGTGGTGGCTGAGAACGCCAGTATGCTCAGGACCTCGATCGGCGAAAAGATCGCCATGAAGATCCAGCCGAGCCGCGACCTCTGGTATGTCAGCGTCGACAAGACCGAATTCGTGCGCGTGCTGGTCAATCTGTCCGTCAACGCCCGCGATGCCATGCTCGACGGCGGTGCGCTGACGATCCGTACCGCCAACGTCACCGAGCGCGACAGCCAGCGACTGGCGCTCGATGCCATGCCGGTCGGCGAATACGTGGTCATCGAAGTCGAGGATACCGGATCGGGAATGCCGGCCGACGTGCTCGACAAGATTTTCGAGCCGTTCTTTACCACCAAGGACATCGGCAAGGGCACCGGCCTCGGCCTGTCGACGGTCTATGGCATCGTCAAACAGTCGGGCGGCTTTATTTATGCCGACAGTGTCGTCGGCCGGGGCACCACGTTCCGCGTCTATCTCCCACGCTATACGCCGGAGAACGATGAGGAAGTGGCCGCCGTCAAGGAAAAGAAGCCCGAGATGTCGGCCGATCTCACCGGCCACGGCCGCGTGCTGCTGGTCGAGGACGAAGATGTCGTGCGCGCCTTCGCGGTCCGGGCACTGAAGCGCCAGGGCTACGAGGTGCTGGAAGCTTCGACCGGCCTCGAAGCTCTCGACCTGATGGCCGCCAACGAAGGGCTGATCGATATCGTCGTCTCCGACGTTGTTATGCCCGAGATGGACGGCCCGACAATGTTCAAAGAAATGCGGGCCAAGAACCCGGGCATCAAGGTGATCTTTGTCTCCGGCTATCCGAATGAAGCGTTCCGCGAAAGCCTCGGCTCCGACGATTTTGCGTTCCTGCCCAAGCCTTTCTCGCTGCCCCAGCTTGCCGCCAAGGTGAAGGAAGAATTGGCGAAGTAATCTCTCCGACGCCGGGAAATGACGGCAGAGAGTGCAGGCTTCCAGGCTATCCGGTCGAAGGTTAGGCAGGGTCGGCCTTTCAACCTTTGCAATTCGGGCCGCAGTCGCGCAATAAAGACTGGCAATTCATTCGGGAGGGGTTCGGACCGTGAGGGCGTTGGCAGCCGCCGTCCATATCTTCACGGCACTCGGTGCGGTGTGCGCGCTGTTTGCGGCCCGGGCCGTGGTCGCGCATGACGCCGAGGGCCTCTTTATCTGGCTCGGCATCGCGCTCTTCGTCGACGGCATCGACGGCACCTTTGCGCGCAAAGTGAATGTCTCGGAAAATCTGCCGCGGTTTTCGGGCGAGCGGCTCGATCTCATAATCGACTACATCACCTACGTGTTCGTTCCCGTTCTGGCGCTGCTGCAATGGAAGTATCTCGATGGCGCGCTCGGCAACGTGCTAGCCTCGGCCATCCTGCTGTCCTCGCTCTATCATTTCACCGACGTTGAAAGTAAGTCGAAGGACTATTGCTTCCTCGGCTTCCCGGCGATCG
>JANORU010000326.1:0-1786 GCA_031415475.1 Hyphomicrobium sp. | reverse complement strand
AAGAAAGAGCGCGCCGGCCGCATGTATCTGATGCATGCCGCCGACCGCGAAGAAATCAAGGAAGCCTTTGCCGGCGACATCGTTGCGCTGCAGGGCCTCAAAGATACCCGGACCGGGGAAACGCTGTGCGATCCCAACAAGCCGGTGATCCTGGAAAAGATGGATTTCCCCGAGCCCGTCATCAACCTGAAGATCGAGCCCAAGACCAAGGCCGACCAGGAAAAGATGGCGATTGCGCTCCACACCATGGCGGTCGAAGATCCTTCGTTCCGCGTGTCGGTCGACCAGGAGAGTGGCGAGACCATTCTCAAGGGCATGGGCGAACTGCATCTCGACATCAAGGTCGATATCCTGAAGCGCACCTATGGTGTCGACGCCAACGTCGGCGCGCCACAGGTTGCCTACCGCGAGACGCTCGCCCGCGCCGCCGAAATTGATTACACCCACAAGAAGCAGTCGGGCGGCACGGGTCAGTTCGCCCGCGTCAAGCTCAAGCTCGAGCCGAACGAAACCGGCAAGGGCAACGAGTTCGAGTCCGATATCGTCGGCGGCACGGTGCCGAAGGAATACATTCCGGGCGTTGAAAAAGGCATCGAATCCGTCTGGGACAATGGCGTTCTGATCGGCTTCCCGATCGTCGACATGAAGGTCACGCTGTATGACGGCGCCTTCCACGAAGTGGACTCGTCAGCCATCGCCTTCGAAATCGCCGCCCGCTCGGCGATGAAAGAGGGTTGCGAAAAGGGCGGCATCAAGATTCTTGAGCCGGTCATGGACGTCGAGGTTGTGACCCCGCAGGACTTCGTCGGCGGCATCATCGGCGACATCAACGGCCGCCGCGGCCAGATCCGCGATCAGCAAATGCGCGGCAACGCAGCCGTGATCCGGGCCTACGTGCCGCTCGCCAACATGTTCGGATACGTCAGTCAGCTCAGATCGCAGTCGACGGGCCGGGCATCCTACACCATGCAATTCGCACACTACGCAGACGTGCCGCGCAACGTCGCCGAAGAGATCAAGGCGAAGTACGCGTAACGGGCGCAAACACTACTGGAATTCGCCGGTGCCTCGTGTGGCGGCGTAGAAGAAAACAAGACGCAAGGAGAGCCTCCGATGGGCAAAGCAAAATTCAACCGCGATAAGCCACACTGCAACGTTGGCACGATTGGTCACGTCGACCATGGCAAGACAACGCTGACAGCGGCTCTGACCAAGGTCTCGCATGACCGTGGCTGGACCTCGACGGCGGTCGCGTACGACGAAGTGGCCAAGGCCTCGGAGAGCCAGGGCCGCCGCGACCCGACCAAGATTTTGACGATCGCCACCTCGCATGTCGAATATGCGACGCCGAACCGTCACTACGCCCACGTCGACTGCCCGGGCCACGCCGACTACGTCAAGAACATGATCACCGGTGCCGCGCAGATGGACGGCGCCATCCTGGTCGTCTCGGCCGTCGACGGTCCGATGCCCCAGACCCGCGAGCACATTCTGCTCGCCCGTCAGGTCGGCGTTCCCTACATCGTCGTGTTCCTGAACAAGTGCGACGTCGTCGAAGATCAGGAACTTCTCGACCTCGTCGAAATGGAAGTTCGCGAGCTGCTGGTGAAGTACCAGTTCCCGGGCGATGATACTCCGGTTATCCGCGGCGCTGCCATCAAGGCGCTCAACGGCGAAAAGGGCCCGCTGGCCGACGAAGCCATCCTCAAGCTCTACGAAGCTCTCGACACCTACATCCCGCTGCCGGATCGTCCCAAGGATCTGCCGTTCCTGATGCCGATCGAAG
>JANORU010000325.1:0-8286 GCA_031415475.1 Hyphomicrobium sp. | reverse complement strand
AAGGACACGGGTTGACCCACCACTTTAACTGATCAAAGCGCGGCGGCCGGGCGAAATGCCGGGCCGCCTCGACGTTTGTGGCGCACCGTGTTTAATGGCCTAACGCCAAACTGAGAATCAAGACTGGGCATCAAGATGCGTGTTCTGGTGATCGAGGATGACCGCGAGACCGCGCAGTTCCTCCAGAAGTCGTTGAAGGAAAGCGGCCATTCGGCCGATCTCGCCGGCGATGGCGAAACCGGTCTGTCGATGGCCGAAAGTGGCGTCTACGACATTCTGGTTGTCGACCGGATGCTGCCCAAGCTCGATGGGCTTTCGGTCGTCAAGTCGCTGCGCACCGGCGGCGATCGCACGCCCGTTCTGATCCTGTCGGCGCTCGGCGATGTCGATGATCGAGTCAAGGGACTTCGTGCCGGTGGTGACGACTATCTGACCAAGCCCTATGCCTACAGCGAACTGCTGGCGCGGATAGAAGCGCTCGCACGGCGGGCGGTTCCGGAAGAGCAGCAGACGCGGTACGTTGTCGGCGATCTGGTGCTCGACCGTCTGTCGCACCGCGTGTCTCGCAACGGCGAGGCGATCGTGCTGCAACCGCGCGAATACCGGCTGCTCGAATACCTGATGAAAAATGCCGGCCAGGTGGTGACGCGCACCATGCTGCTTGAGCATGTCTGGGACTATCACTTCGATCCGCAAACCAATGTCATCGACGTGCATGTCTCGCGGCTGAGATCGAAGATCGACAAGAATTTCAGCAAACCTCTGCTGCATACCGTGCGCGGAGCCGGATACATGGTCCGCGACGGTGCCGGATAAATCCGCTGCGACTGCCTGGACGTCGACGCCATTCCGGCTGGCGGCGATCAGCGTTGCCCTGTTTCTGATGACGGCGGCCGGCATCGTTGGGCTGCTGTTATGGCAAACCAACTCGCTGCTAACCGATCAGGTGATGACCAGCCTCAAGGCCGAGGTGGCCGAGCTGCGCAGCGTCATCGCGCAGGGTGGCGTCAAGGCGGTTGCCGACGCCATCAACGCCAGAAGCCGGCCGGAAGGTCCGGGCCTCTATTTCTTGAGCGACAACACGGGGCAAAAGCTCGCCGGCAATCTGAACCGCATGCCGCCGGAACTGGCGAATAACGCCAAAGGCGGCGTCTTCCGCTATGAAGGCCCCGCGGGTGCCAGTGACGCGCCGCGAATGGCTGTCGCCATGCCGGTTCACTTTGCCGACGGCACCGATCTGGTCGTTGGCCGTGATATCGAAGATCAGCGGGCGCTCGCCGCGCGGATGCGGCGGGTCTTTCTCTATGGCTTCGGGTTGCTGTCGCTCGCAGGCCTTGCCGGGGCTCTAGGCGCCGGCCGGCTCCTCCTGCAACGCATCGAGGCGATCAACGCCACCAGCCGCTCGATTATGGCGGGTGACTTGGCGCGCCGCATTCCATTGAGCGGGGCTGGCGACGAGATCGACGGTCTCGCGCAAAACCTCAACGCCATGCTGGAGCGCATCGAGCATCTGATGGCGGGACTGCGTGAAGTCTCCGACAATATCGCGCATGATTTGAAGACGCCGCTCAATCGCCTGAGAAATCGCGCCGAGGCGGCCTTGCGCGATGGCGCGGGCACAGCGGCTTATCGCGACGGGCTCGAACGCACGATCGAGGATGCCGACGAACTGATCAAGACGTTCAACGCGCTGCTGCTCATCGCCCGGCTCGAAGCTGGCGCGCTGGAAAAGAGCGGCGAGCCGTTCGATCTCGGCAGCCATGTGCGCGACGTCGCCGAGTTTTACGAACCGGTGGCGGAAGAAGCCGGCATCGCGCTGACGGTCGAGGCGGGCGAGGGCCCTGAGGTCATCGGCAATCGCCAGCTGGTCGGCCAGGCCATCGCTAATCTGATCGACAACGCCATCAAGTACGGCCGCCGGGAGGCGGAGACCGGAAGCAGTGCCGCTGCAACATCGATCCGGGTGGCGGTTAGCGTCGAGAGCGATGCGATTGTGATTTCGGTGGCCGACAACGGCCCCGGCATCGGCGAGAAGGATCGCGAGCGGGCCTTGAGGCGGTTCGTGCGACTGGAAGAAAGCCGCACCAAGCCGGGCACGGGACTAGGTTTAAGCCTCGTCGCTGCAGTCGCGCGGCTGCACGGCGGCACAGTCGAATTGGCCGACAATGGCCCGGGTCTCAAGGTCATGCTGAGGCTTCCCCTGCCGAAAGTCTGAGCCTAGTCTTGCAGGCCGCAGTCCCGCTTCGCTCGGATACTTGAATGCACGCACCCTCTCCCGGTGGTTCACTGCTCGACCAGATCGTGCCGTCGTCGCTGCCCCTGACAGATAGAGCCGCCGAGACGTGGATCGATAGCCTGATCCAGAGTGTCAGCGCCGAACCCGATCGCGCTAAGCTCGCCGCCGCGCTGGGTCTAGACGCGGCCCGCCGTTTGCTCGCGGGCATCGCTAGCGGCTCGCCCTACCTCAAGGGAAAGATGGAGCGCGATGCCGCGCGGCTCGAACGGGTGCTGCTCTCCGATCCGGAGCGCCATATTGAGGCTTTGATCGTCGAGCTGCGGTCGGCGATGGCAACGGTCGCCGATTTTGCCGAGGCCATGGCGCTGGTGCGCCGGTTCAAAGCAGAGGTCGCGCTGTTGACCGCGCTGGCCGATCTCGGCGGGGTCTGGCCGATCATGACGGTCACCGGGGCGTTGACGCGCACCGCCGATGTGGCGCTCGAATTGGGCGTCGCGTTTCTGTTCCGGCAAGCGGTTGCGCGCGGCGATTGGCTTGCCAGCGACGCAGACGTGGCGGCCGGGACATCCGGCTACATCGTGTTGGCGATGGGCAAGCACGGCGCCGGCGAACTCAACTATTCGAGCGATATCGATCTCATTATTTTCTACGATCTCGACCGCGCACGACTGAAGGAGGGGCTCGAACCGCAGCCGTTCTTCGTGCGTCTGACGCGCGATCTCGTGCGCTTCATGGATGAGCGGACGCGCGACGGTTACGTGTTTCGCACGGATTTGCGATTGCGCCCCGATGCCGGTGCCACCCAGGTCGCCATGTCGACCGATGCAGCACTCATCTACTACGAGAGCTTCGGTCAAAACTGGGAACGCGCCGCCCTCATCAAGGCGCGGCCGGTGGCCGGCGATCTCGAAGCCGGCCAGTTGTTGCTCGACGATCTGCAGCCGTTTATTTGGCGTCGCTACCTCGACTTCGCGGCGATCAGCGACATCCACGCCATGAAACGGCAGATCCATGCCTTTCGCGGCCTCGGCGGCATCGGCGTCGCCGGGCACAACGTCAAGCTCGGCCGCGGTGGTATTCGAGAGATCGAATTCTTTGCGCAAACGCAGCAGCTGATTGCCGGTGGCCGCCAGAAAGACTTGCGCGTGCGCCGTACACTCGACGCGCTGGCAGGACTCGCGGAACGCGGTTGGATCAAGCCGGGCGTGCGCGACCGCCTGTCGGACGCTTATAAATATTTGCGCCGCATCGAACATCGCGTGCAGATGGTCGCCGACGAACAGACCCATGAGCTGCCGGAGCAGCCGGACGCGCTTGAGAGGTTCTCGCGGTTCGCGGGCTATGAGACTGCCGAAGCGTTCTCGGCGGCGTACCGCAAAGTTCTCGAAACGGTCGAGCGGCATTACGCCGAGTTGTTTGAAGCCACACCAGAACTGACCGCGGCCGGCTCCAATATGGTGTTTGCCGGCGAGGCCGACGATCCCGGGACCGTGGCCGCGCTGACGGCGCTCGGGTTTTCGCAGCCGTCCGAAGTTTTGGCGGCCGTCAGAGGCTGGCATCATGGCCGCTACCCGGCGGTGCGCACGCCACGGGCGCGCGAGCGTTTGACCGAGGTGCAGCCGCTGCTCATTTCGGCGCTGGCTGAAACCGCGTCGCCGGATCAGGCGTTCGCCGCCTTCGACCGGTTTTTGTCCGAACTGCCGTCGGGCGTGCAGGTGTTCTCGCTGCTGCGCGCCAATCCGAACCTGATGCGGCTGGTCGCCGACATCATGGGCACGGCGCCGCGCCTTGCTCGTGTGCTGTCGCGGCGTCAGCGCCTGCTCGATGCCGTTCTCGATCCGCGGACTTTCGCGCCGCTGCCGGCCGCCGCCGAGATCGATCGCGTGATTGCCGCCGATCTTACTGGCGCCACTGATATGCAAGACGTGCTCGATCGCGCGCGGCTGATCGGCAACGAGCAGTCGTTCCTGATCGGCGTCAAAATCCTGTCCGGAACGATCAACGCCAATCAGGCGGGAGAAGCCTACGCCATACTTGCCGAACGGCTGATCATGGCGCTGCATGACGCTGTGACGGCCGATATGGAACGCCAGCACGGCAAGGTGCCGGGAGGCGAAGCGGTCGTCGTTGCCATGGGCAAGCTCGGCGGGCGCGAGATGACGGCCGCCTCAGATCTTGATTTGATGGTGATCTACGATTTCGACCAGGACGCGTTGCAATCAGATGGCGAGCGGCCCTTAGCGCCGAGCCAATACTTCGCCCGCCTGACACAGCGGCTGATTACGGCACTGACGGCGCAGACGGCGGAAGGCCCGCTCTACGAGGTCGATTTGCGGTTGCGGCCGTCCGGACAGAAGGGGCCGCTGGCAACGCAAATTGCGAGCTTCGTCTCCTATCAGGCGACTGAGGCCTGGACCTGGGAACACATGGCGTTGACGCGGGCGCGGGTGGTGAGCGGACCTGACCGGCTGTCGAAACGGGTCGACGCGGCGATCCACGAAACGCTGGTCCGCGTCCGCGATCGCCGAAAGATCGCCGCCGATGTCAAAGATATGCGCGGGCGGATCGCTACCGAGAAGGGCACCGACAACATCTGGGATCTGAAGCAGGTGCGCGGCGGATTGGTCGATATCGAGTTCATCGCTCAGTATCTGCAACTTGTGGCCGCCAATGGCGCCCCGAGCGTCCTGGACACCAATACGATTGCGGCCCTGCATAAGCTTGCCGAGGCTGGCGTACTTCCCTTGGCCGATGCCGAAGCGCTGATCGGGACGGCGCGGACGATCAATGATCTGGGGCAGATTACCAGGCTCTGCCAGGAGGGCCCGTTCAATCCGGACAAGGCCCCCAAGGGGCTGAAAGACTTGGCAGCCCGAGCAGGTGCCGCGCCGTCGTTCGAGGCGCTGGAGGCCGGGCTCAAAGACGCGTTGGCCGCCTCCGCCGCCCGGTTTGAGAGCCTGATTGCCTGAATCTGCAGAAATCGTCATTTTCCCGCGACGGGAAATTCGCGGCCGTTCGTTCTTCCTTACAGACGCGGGCACAAAGCCCCCGCCAGCGTGATGAGGGAGGTCTCTAATGGCACACAAAGCCGTCGTCTTGGCTACCCGGCGTACTTCTGGTGGCGGGCGCTGCCGCGGCACTGGCCGCTGTCGAACAGGGTCGCAAGGGGGGCGCTCGCGGGGAACGGGGCGATTTTTCCGGCCGCCTGCTCAAACTCGACGCCAACTCCGATCTGGCCGTTTCGGTCGATGAATACCTGAGCCGCCGAAGTGCCCGCTTCGGCAAGCTCGATATCGACGGCAATGGCGCGCTCGATCCGAGCGAAGTCGGCGCCGGCGCGGAAGAGCGCAGCATGAAGCGCTTTGAACAGCTGATGCAGCGCGCCGATCTGAACAAGGACAGCAAGATTACCCGCGAGGAACTCGACAAGGTCCCGTCGGCGCGCGCCGCCGCCGATGGCAAGGCGCAAAGCCCGGGCCGGGGCGGCGAACGGCGTGCCGCGCGGCTCGCCAAGATGTTCGAAACGTTCGATCGCAATGGCGACGGCGTGGTGGAATTGACCGAGTTCGACGCCGCACGCGCTGAGCGTACGGATTATGCCAAGCGCCGCGCCATGCACGTCAACGACAAGGACCGCGACGGCAAGGTGACGTTGCAGGAGTTCACATTGGATCCGCGCGAGCGCTTTGCCCGCATGGACCTCGATGGCGACGGCAAGATCACGGCTCCCGACCTTCCCCCCGATTTCAGATGGCAATGGATCAAGCGATAGGTAGAGCCCCTGGCTCTCGGACAGCACTTCATGTCAGACTTCGCCCAGAACTTCGACGAGAAGCTGGCGTGGTGGGGCCTGTCCCGAGAGATCTGAGTATGGCTGTCGATGACAGATCTGGGACCCGGATCCCCGCCCGGTCGCCGGATGCGGACCATGAGGAGCGCGCCCTCATGGTCCGTATTGCTGCGCGCGACGAGGCGGCATTTCGCCTGATCGTCGACCGGCATGTCACCAGTCTCATTGTTCTCGCCCGCCGGATGCTTGGCGACCGGGCCGAAGCCGAAGATGTCGCCCAGGAAACGCTGCTCCGGCTGTGGTCGACGGCCAACAGCGTCGTCGATATCGGGCCGGCCGGTGTTTGGCCGTGGTTGCGCCGCGTCGCGTCCAATCTGTGCATCGATCGTTTGCGGGTGGCCCGCCGGGTCGACGTCACCGACCAGCCGCCAGAACAGTCGACGCCGGCCAACCAGCTTTCGGCACTTGTTCAGAAGGATTTGGCGGCCCGGATCGAGCAGGCGCTTGCCGCCTTGCCGGAACGGCAGCGGGTTGCCTTGACCCTGTTTCACTACGAGGGTTTGAGCATGGGCGAAATTGGTGCTTTGCTGACAGTGTCGGAGGAAGCGGTAGAGTCGCTGCTGGCGCGGGCGCGGCGGGCGCTGCGGACAGCGCTTGCCACCGAATGGCAGTCAATGTCGGATGAACACTCGGGCCCGGCTTAGGCCGATCGATAGGAATAAGGTGAGTTAAGATGCAGACATCCGATCCGCTGGGTACAGACCTCGAAGCGCTCCAAACTGCGCTCGATACCTATGGCGCCGATCGCACCCGCTGGCCGGCGCCGTTGCGGTTGCGGTTCGCCAGCTTGATTGCCAGCAATGCCGACGCTCAAAGGCGTTTGGCCGAGGCCGATGCGTTCGGCCGTTTGCTTGATCTTGCAAGCCCGTCGGAAGACGAGAGCGCGGACAAGGTGCGCGCCGCAGTTTTCGCACACCTCAAAGGCCACGGAGTGCCAGTCGTCGCGCCCGTTGCCGGCGTCGTTGTGCCGATGGCGCGCCGCGCATCGCCACCAGCCAGCCGGTCGCTGTGGCGGGAGGCATCCCTTTTGGCGGCGTCACTCATGCTCGGTGTTATTGCCGGATTGAGCGGCACTCTGGACCCGGCGCAACAAGCGATCGCCGGCATCACGTCATCGAATGCCGACGCCGATCCCGATATCGGTGATGTCGCGCTCGGCATCGATGGCGGTGCGGTGGCTGAGGAGGAAAGTCTGTGAGCACGCCTGCCGCTCCAGAGTCCACCACGGGCGCGGCGCCACTCGGCGGCCGCATGAAATGGCTACTCATTGCTTCGCTTGGGCTCAACCTGCTCATTGCCGGCGCCGTTGCCGGCGCCTTTGTCCTTCATCGCGGCGGTCACCACCCCGGCCGGTGGGGCGTCGGCCCGCAGGACTTCGGCTTGATGGGCTTTGCCAAAACGCTGCCGGCCGAGCGCCGTCAGATGATCCGCGAGGAATTGAAGGGTTTGCGTGGCGCGATGAAGCCGATGCGCGAGGACATTCGCCGTGCGCGCCAGGATGCGGCCGCGACGCTCGGCGCCGAACCTTTCAATCGCGACGCGTTGAAGGGGGCACTCGAAAAGGTCGGAACCTCGGAACTGGCGATGCGCGCAACCAGTGTCGACCGGCTGCTCGGCGTCATCGATCGCATGACGGCCGAGGAACGGCGCGGATTAGCTGACGGTTGGAAGCGCCGCATTGATAGCGGGCCGAAGCGCGATCGCGACAAGAGCGGCGACAAGGACAATTAGGCGAAGCGATTGCCGTCGCAGAAGAAGTCGGCTTGTCCGGCCCGTTCGAGCACCGTGCGTGCCAGCCAGCGGCCGCTCGTGTCAGTTTCTTCCGTCAGCCGGGCGCCTTGCAATTCGAGCAGAACACGCGCGATGCAAATGGCTAGCGGAGCCTGGGCTTCCTGCGGACGACGGCGGGCGTCGGCCACCATGATTTCAAGCCCGACAAGGCCGGCGTCATCGACGGTGGAGATGACGATAGCGCTATCGTCGGGTGCGCGGACCAGAGCTTCGGTCAGGACATTGATCAGGATCTGGCGCAATGGGCGGCGCTCGCCGACGACGTTGAGATGGTCTTCAATGTCGAGCATTAAGCTGACACCACGGGCCAGCGGTTCGCCTTCGAAAAAGCTCCAGGCGTCGGCGATCAGTTCAGCGAGGCTGTGCGGGGCTGCGGTGGCGCTTGACGCCGGCGCGCCGAGCAGGGCCG
>JANORU010000324.1:0-4877 GCA_031415475.1 Hyphomicrobium sp. | reverse complement strand
CGACGATGTCGTAACCGGTTTTGCCGGCGAGCAATTTGGTTTCGAGAACCTCGTTGCTATCGAATACGTCGTAGACGACCTTGATGCCGGTTTCCTTTGTGAAGTCAGCAAGGATCGACTCGTCGATGTAATCCGACCAGTTGAAGACGCGGACTTCCTTATCCGCACTCGCGACTGTGCTGGTGAATGCCATGGCTGCAACCGCCGCCGAACTCACAATGAGATGACGGGCGAAAGACACGTTCAACATTTATGGACCTCCTAGGCGACCACTACGCGCCGCGGTTTCAACGGCGTCTTCCGACAACCGCCAGCCACACGTCCGCAACGTGTTTATATTGTGATCACAAATTTCTCGCGGTACAAGCCTCTCTTTGCCTAGAGTTGACTGACCGCGGCGCGAATAGTGCAGCGAACTTGGCGGCAGGCTTGGCGGACCAAGATTGGAATGCTTCTAAAATCCGTCTTTTGGGAACGATTGCGGTCATGAAACGGCTCGAAATCAGCCACCCGGCGTCGACGGAGGCCACCCCTTTGGCGAAAACGAGCACATTTGTCAGCGCCTCTCCCAGCACCTCGCCGAATGTACCGGCCAACGAAGGGGTCTACCGCGCCTTGCGCGAGCGCATCTTATTTGGCGGCATCCGTCCGGGTGCGGCCGTGACGCTGCGGGGATTGGCGGAAGATTTGGGTGTCAGTCCCATGCCTGTTCGCGAGGCCGTTCGCCGGCTGATTGCCGCTAGCGCACTCGATCTTCAGGACAACCGCCGCGTGCTGGTGCCACCGATGACGCGCGAAAAATTCGAGCAAATTCTGTTTGCGCGCCGGGCCTTAGAGCCGGAACTCGCAGTTCGGGCGTTTACCGCGTTTTCGGCCGCCGATATCGACGCTATCGAGGCCATCGACACCCGGATCGACAAAGCAATGAAAGATGGTGACGTTGAAGGCTACATGCGCGCCAACTACGATTTTCATTTTGCCATCTACGAAAAAGCACAGGCGCCGACGCTTTTGGCGCTGGTTGAAAGCATCTGGCTGCAGTTTGGCCCGTTCATGCGCATGGCGTATGGCCGTATTGGAACCTCTGTGCTTGAGGACCACCACGAATTTGCAATCGCCGCCTTGAGGCGCGGCGACACGGCCGCTTTGCGCAGCGCCATCGATGCCGATATCGGCCAGGGCATGGCCTATATTGGCGATGCCGTGCTGGTACAACCTCAGTAAAAGGTTAGATTTATCAACCTCACGGCGAAGTTGATGGCTTGCCCGGCTTGAGTTCGTTCCGGCTTTGTGATCACATTATTGCCAACGCCGTTTGCGGCAGCTGTTGGCTGCCGGTCATCAGCGCCAAGTGTCGGGAACATCTATAAAAAGAGTTCGCGGACGAGGCCAAACTTCGATCCCCCGCATGCCTGCCGGTGATGCCGGCCTGTCGCGACGTCAATCGGCCAAGCTTTGTCTTCCAGGTGCTTTATGACCGCCGAAAACGGATCCGAACTCGAAGCCGCAGAAGCCTTGCGTGAGATTTTCCGCGCCGGTGCCGAACCTGAAAATGTGCGCCGCTGGGTGCGCGAACATCGCATCGAAGAGGTCGATTGCGCTGTTCCCGACATCGCTGGCGTCGCCCGCGGCAAAACCATGCCGGTCGAGAAGTTCGTCAAGCTCGAGCCGGTACATCTACCGATCTCGATTTTCCATCAAACCATCACCGGCGACTACGTCGGTTTCGAGGAAGATGGCCAGGCGCTCTATGCCGAGAGCGACCTGATGATGGTGCCCGATCTATCGACGATCCGCCCGGCGCCGTGGGCGTCAAGCCCGACCGCGCAGGTTATTCACGATGCCACCTGGCAGAACGGCGATCCGGTTGAGATTGCGCCACGCAACGTTCTGAAGCACGTCGTCGATCTCTATGCCAAGGAAGGCTGGAAGCCAGTCGTCGCCCCGGAACTCGAATTCTACCTCACCAAGACCAATCCCGATCCCGATTATCCGCTTGAGCCGCCGATGGGCCGCTCGGGCCGCAAGGGTGCGGGCCGTCAGGCTTACAGTCTTGGCGCGGTCGACGAATACGACAAGATCGTCGACGACATCTACGACTTTGCCGAGCGCCAGTATCTGAAGATCGACACCATCATTCAGGAAGGCGGAGCGGCGCAGCTCGAAATCAACCTCGTGCACGGCGATCCCGTTCACCTCGCCGATCAGGTGTTTTTGTTCAAGCGCACCATTCGCGAGGCAGCTTTCACCCACAATTGCTACGCAACCTTCATGGCCAAGCCGCTCGAAAACGAGCCGGGTAGCGCCATGCATATCCATCAGAGCATTGTCGAGACTAAGACTGGACGGAACATTTTTACCGATGAGAAGGGTCAGCCGACCAAGCGGTTCTATCAGTATCTCGCCGGCCAGCAAACGTATCTGCCATCGGCCATGTGCCTGTTTGCGCCCTATGTGAATTCCTACCGCCGGCTGGTACCGAACGGAGCAGCACCTATCAATGTGGAGTGGGGCGTTGACAACAGATCGGCGGGCCTGCGCGTGCCGATTTCGCCGGATGTTGCGCGCCGCGTCGAGAACCGCTTGCCGGGCTCGGATTCCAATCCCTATCTCGCGATCGCGGCGAGCCTTGCCGCTGGCTATATCGGCATGAAGAAGGGTCTCGAACCGCGTCCTGCTGTGGTCGGCAATGCCTATCGCAACGACCATCAGTTGCCGCGCGGCCTGCTCGAAGCGTTGAACTCGTTCGAGGCCAGCGAGGATCTGCACGGTGTCCTTGGCAAACGGTTTTCGCACGTTTATCTCGCCTTGAAGCGCTCCGAATTTGAAGAGTTCATGCGCGTCATCAGCCCGTGGGAGCGCGAGCATCTCTTGCTCAGCGTGTAACGCCGGGAGCGGACCATGCAACGTCTCCGCGCCCGTGATCTGGGCATCGATCTTGGCGGCACGCCCGGACCGCACAACGCCATCACAGATGTCGGCGGCATTGCGGTCGGCTATCGGACAATCATCGAAGAGACGCCACGGCCTGGACGCAAGCTTCCGGTCCGCACTGGCGTCACCGCCATTATCCCGAACATTGGCTCTCTGGAACCAAAGCCCGTCTATGCCGGTTTTCACCGGCTGAACGGCAACGGCGAAATGACCGGCACGCACTGGATCGAAGACGGCGGCACGTTCACCGGGCCGGTGCTCATCACCAACACCCACAGCGTCGGCATTGCCCATCACACGGCGATCAAATGGATGATCGAGCACTTTTCCGAAACGTATCAAGGCCGCGACCATCTGTGGATCATGCCGGTCGTGGCCGAGACCTATGATGGGATGTTGAGTGACATCAACGGCCAGCACATCACCGAGGCCGACGTGCGCGCCGCGCTCGACAGCGCCAAGTCTGGCCCGGTCGCCGAAGGGTGCGTCGGCGGCGGCACGGGCATGATCTGTTATGAATTCAAGGGCGGTACCGGCACAGCATCGCGGCGCGTGGCGATCGAGGACCGCGACTACACGGTTGGCGTTCTGGTGCAGGCCAACCACGGCCGCCGCGACTGGCTGACAATCGCCGGAGCTCCCGTCGGCCGCCATTTGCGCGACGGCATGATCGGCGATCAACTGGCCGAGCGTGGCTCGATTATCGTCGTCATCGCGACCGACGCGCCGATGGCCCCGCATCAACTGAAATGTGTTGCGCGCCGCGCTGGGCTCGGCCTGGCGCGCGGCGGCACACCCGGCGGCAACAGCTCGGGCGATATCTTCTTGGCGTTCTCGACCGGCAACGACCTGGCGCTGCCGCATCGGGCGCCCGCGCGCCTCACGATCGACCTCATCAACGACGAGCTATTCGACCCTCTCTATCTCGCTGCCGTCGAAGGCGTCGAAGAAGCCGTGCTCAACGCCATGCTGGCGGCGACCGATACCGGCGGCACGGAACACGACCGCTATTTCGTTCCGGCACTACCTGTGCCGGAGCTCATCGAACTCCTCCGGCGGCACGGCCGCATCGCACCGTAACGCGTGGTCGAACGACAACTCCTGGTGGCCTCGACCGCTCCCAATTTGTCGGCCAGGGGCGTTGCGGTTTAACTACTTGGGTGGAGGGCCATCCCGCGTCAGGGCGCCGCCGCGCCACACCGTCCGCTTTCACTTGATTTTCCAACGCTTCGCAGAGCGCTATCGGGCCGCGCTTGCCGTTGGCCGGGGCCCCTGCTATAGCCGCCGCTCCGGAGCGCCTTGACGCTCTCGATCCTTGAGCTTTGGGGGATCGTCTAATGGTAGGACTGCAGACTCTGACTCTGCCTGTCTAGGTTCGAATCCTAGTCCCCCAGCCAATAAAATCAATAGGTTAGCAATCTCCGAAAATGATCTGGCTCTTTTCTGGCTCTTTTTATTCAGCCCGTAGCGGGCCAAGAAGGGCCTGATCACTGCTCCCCAAAGTCTGCGAGATACAGCGGTGGGTGGCCGACCCTTTTGTATGGACCGAGCATGTCGCCGTTCGGGGAAGGGAAGTGCGGTTCGCGCGCCCAATCCTTGGTGTGCGCGAAGAGCAGGTATGAGCAGGGGCCGACGACTTCGCCGCAGAGGTCCATCATGGCGGTCATACGCGACGGCGAAGTTGTAACGAAAAGCACGAGCGCGTTTGGAAAGCCGTAGTGGGATTGATAGATCCGCCGCTCGAAGCATTCAGCGTAACACTCAAACTTCTGCCGGATCGAGCGGCGCGCATGTGCCGTGACGAGAGCTGGCTCCGCAATTTTGAACAGCCTGATAAGTGGAATTTCTGCCTGACGGCGGGCAAGATGAGCCCGCGAATCAGGAGCGATCATGAGCAGAAGACCACGCCGGAACCACACACCGGCCTTCAAGGCAAAGGTGGC
>JANORU010000323.1:0-9141 GCA_031415475.1 Hyphomicrobium sp. | reverse complement strand
GGAACGCAGCTTGCCTCAGCTTCGACAGCCTCCTTCGGCTTCTCGGCACGCTGGTCGGCGCTTAGCCGGCCAGGTGGCAGTGCGTCGGTTGCGCGGGCTTTGAGGTACACATAGAGGTCGTCGATGTAGCACATGACGTTCGGGTTATCGCCGAGCGCCGGCATGACCGAGTTTTTGGGTCCCCAAATTTCCTTCTGACCGCTCGAGACGACCTGCAAAAACTTTTCGTATGTGAAGGTCTTCAGTGAGTCGGCCAATGCGGGCGCGTAGGTCGAGCCCTTGGCGTTCGGGCCGTGGCAGACGTGGCATTCGGCGTGATACCGGCGCCAGCCAGAGTACGTATTCCAGTCGACCTTCTTGATGATGCGGCTTTCGCCTTCACCTTCGCCGCTGACGTCGTAAGTGGGCGAGCCGTCGGGAAGTGTCCACTTGCCGTCTTTAAATTCCTTGCCGGTCTGCGCCGCCTTGTCGAGTTCGGCCGGCGTCATCGCGTGAGTTGCTCCAGCGGCAGGGGCTTCGGCAGCAGGTGCCGCATCTTCGGCGACGGCCGGTGACACCGCCAAGACGGCGGCCGTGATCAGTCCCATCAAACCAATTCTCTTCACGCGTTTCCCCAGTGCTTCCATTTTTGATTATCTGTCGGCAGTAGACCGCCGCGGCAATGCCCGGTTTTGTCTCGAATTCGAGGCTTACACCAGCCAACCTGGCGTGAATGATAACAAACGAACACCGCAGCCACTAGGTCTTTGGTCGAAGTAAGATCTGCGACACGTTGAGTGGGCCATGCCGCCACAGCCGCCGCGCGATGTTCGAGAGCCAAGCCCCAAACATGAAAAAGGGCCGGTGCGGAACTCCGCACCGGCCCCCTGTGACTACACTACCGACTAGGGCAGCGAGTACATGGTGAGCGTGCCACCGAGGTCGGTGTACGACTTCAGACCGGCATAGTTGCCGACTGCGCCGAGACCGTCCGTCGGCTTGTCGAGGCCAGCGGCGAGACCGATACCGGCCCAACCACCAACGCCCGAGTACAGGCCGATGTACTGCTTGCCACCCTGAGCGTAGGAGAACACGTTACCGATCGAGCCCGAAGGCAGACGATGACGGAACAGTTCCTTGCCGTCCTTCGCATCGCGGCACTTGAAGAGACCTTCAAGAGTACCGTGGCATGCGAGGCCGCCTGCGGTCGTCAGGACGCCAGACCATACCGAGAAGGGCTCGTCGTGCTGGCCAACGATCTTGCCAGCAGCGCCATCCCAAAGGGTAAAGTGGCCTGTGTTACCAGACTTCGCGCTTTCCGGCGGGAACATGGACAGCGTGGCGCCGACGTACGGCTGGCCAGGCGTGTACGAAACCTTGAAGGGTTCGTAGTCCATGCACACGTTGTTGACGGGAATGTAGAAGAGGTTTGTCTGCGGCGAGTAAGCAGCAGGCTGCTGGTCCTTGAAGCCAAGGGCAGCAGGGCAAATGTTCTTCGAGTTCACGTCAGCACCGTTGAGGAACGTCGACTTCGAAGCGACAACCGCCGGGCGGCCGTACTTCGGAGACTTCGGATCCAGATCAACGCCGGTCGACCAGTTCAGATCCTGGTCGTAAGGCTGAGCAACGAGCGGTTCGCCGGTCAGACGATCGATCGTATAGCCGAAGCCGTTACGGTCGAAGTGCGTCAGAACCTTGCGATCCTTGCCACCGATGTTCTGGGTGGTGAGGATCGACTCGTTCACGCCGTCATAGTCCCACTCGTCGAACGGGGTCATCTGGTATGCCCAGGCGGCCACGCCGGTGTCGGGGTTACGAGCGAAAATGGTCATAGACCACTTCTGGTCGATCTGCTTGCCGTCCGGTCCAGCGCGCTGTGCCGGGTTCCAGGTCGACGGGTTGCCCGTGCCGTAATAGACGAGGTTGGCTTCGGGATCGTACGAGTAGAAGCCCCAAGTCGAGCCGCCACCGATCTTCCACTGATCGCCAGTCCAGGTCTTGAGCGACGAGTCCTTGCCGACCGGCTTGCCGAGCGACAGGGTCTTGTCGGGATCGACCAGGATGTCAGCATCCGGGCCCATCGAGTAGGCGCGCCATACCTTCTTACCATCGGCAAGCGAATAAGCCGTCACGTGGCAGCGAACGCCGAACTCAGCGCCCGAGGTACCCATGATGACCTTGTCACCGATGATGATCAGGTTGCCCGTGTACGTTTCACCCTTCTTGGGATCGCCGTTCACGACCTTCCACTTTTCCTTACCCGTGGCAGCGTCGAGCGCGACGAGTGTCGTGTCGGCCTGACCAAGGATCACGATGCCATTCGCAACCTGCACGCCACGGTTTACCGTGTCGCAGCACATTACGGGAATGACCGACGGGTCCTGCTTGGGCTCATACTTCCAAACGATTGTTGGCTCGTTCGGGTTCTTGAGGCTCAGCGCGAACACTTTGTTCGGGAACGCCGAGTGGAGGTACATCATATCGCCAATAACGATCGGCGAGCCTTCGTGACCACGAAGAACGCCGGTCGAGAACTGCCAAGCAACCTTGAGGGTGTTGACGTTTCCGGCATTGACCTGGTCAAGTGCCGAGTAACGCCAGCCTTCGTAGTTACCCTGCTGCATTGCCCAGTTGTTCGGATCTGCTGTGTTCTTCTTGACGTCGTCGTTCGCCATTACCGGCGAAGACAGCGCCACAGACGCTAGCAGTCCGCATGCGAGTGCACTTCTGCGCATCGCGCTTCCTCCTTGATGTTCTTGCCACGCTTGCAAGCGACAACGACGGGTTCTTTGTATGTCCGCGACCGACGACAAGCCCCGGGTTAACCCCGTGATGTCCTGCCGACACTTTCGATCTTTGGACTGTTCCCGCCCGTAACGGACGGATTGTCACCCCTCGTTATCGCGGTGCATGTAGACACTTTCTCGTGAGGTCTGCAAGATACTGCGTGAGGTCAATTTTTCTGCAACACTACTTGGTCAGCCATGCTGACCATTTTTTCACAAGCCAATTCAACAGCCTTTGTCGTGCTTCCAATTTTTGCTGCAGTGCACGCCTATGTCAGCCGCCGTTCTTTTGCCCAAAGCGGGTATTGCTGTTCGGTTTGCCATGTGCATAGTGCCTGCCCCGCGCCCTATTTTGATGCGCGTTTCAAGCGCCGTCCCCACTAGAATTCGCTGAATTGGCTCTCAAGCAGCGAACGTGGCGTAACCTACGTCCCAGAGGATCTCGCAAATCTGCTATCTAACTGATGGGCAGGGGTGTGTGGCGGCAATGGAAAGCGGCCGCGCCGGCCCCCAGAACGTTAGCCCGGGACACGCCACGAATGCCCGCAAATTTCCAGTCAACGCGCGACAGCTTGCAGATCGCCGTCTCGCGACGCGCGCTGCTCGCAGTTCTGGCGTCGTCGGCTGCACTTCCTGTGCTCCGCATTCTCCCCGCTAAAGCTGCCGCGGCTGTCGTCAGTGAAATTGCTCCGGGCGTATTCGTCCATCAAGGACGCCACGCGCTGTTTTCACCCGACAATGCCGGCGATATTTCGAACCCGGGATTTGTCGTCGGACAATCGGCGGTCGCAGTGATCGACAGCGGCGGCAGTCCGGTCGTTGGCACAAGTTTGCGCGAGGCGATCCGCGCGGTGACCGACAAGCCAATTCGCTATGTGATCAACACCCACATGCATCCGGACCATGTTTTCGGAAACGTCGCATTTGAGGCTGACACACCGGAATTTGTCGGCCACCACAAGATGGCCCGCGGCCTCGCCGCACGCGCGGAACGTTATCTGACAATCAACAAAGGCCTGCTTGGCGACGCCGCGTTTGCCGGAACGAAGCTGATCCCGCCGTCGCGGCCGGTCACCGGCCGCCTCGAACTCGATCTCGGCCACCGCACACTCGAACTGGTAGCGCGCCCGACGGCCCACACCGACAACGATCTGACCGTGCGCGATACCGAAACGGGCACACTGTTCATGGGCGACCTGCTGTTCTCTGGCCATGTTCCGACCATCGACGGGTCGATCAAGGGCTGGATGGCGTTACTGGAGAAAATGGCGGGTGAGCCGAACGCCCGCATCGTCCCCGGCCACGGGCCCCATTCAATGCCTTGGCCGGCGGCGGCGGACCCGCTGCGCCACTACCTGGACGCCATCGCCAAGGACGTCCGCAGCCTGATTAAGGCCGGCAAGACCCTGTCGGACGCCACGGAAACGGCCGCCCTACAGGAAAAAGATGCGTGGCTGTTGTTTGACGAGTATCATAAGCGCAATGTTTCGGCGGCCTTCGCCGAGTTGGAGTGGGAGTAGCTGCGGGCCTTAGAGATGCGGAAAGCGTCCGGCACGCATGTGGTGTGGTACGAATAGTTAGAGTGCAAGTCCGAGGACCGGCTAAGGAGATTTGAATGACCCGACTTGCGACATTCCTCTCGACAATGGCAATCACGGGCCTGCTCGCCGCAGGCTTGGCGGTTGTGCCGTCGCTCGCGGCCGAAGAAGTCGATGTTTGGCCGACACTGCAAAAGGATGTGTTCGGCAGCCGCGTTGCCGTTGAAGATCCGGCTGTGGTGACGCTTGAGGCGCCGGTACGCGCCGATGACGCGGCGCTCGTGCCACTGACAATCCGCATTCCGGCCAGTGCTGCGGCCACCGCCAAGAAGCTGACGCTGATCATCGAAAAGAACCCGGCTCCAGTGGTCGCCGAGTTCGCGTTTGGTGAGGCCGCGGGCACCGGCGACCGCATGCTCTCAACCCGTGTTCGTGTCGACATGTATTCCAATATTCGCGCCGTCGTTGAAACCGCCGACGGCACGCTGCATATGGCGACCAAGTTCGTCAAAGCGGCCGGCGGATGCTCGGCCCCGGCCCTCAAGGATACCGACGCCGCCCTCGTCGATGCTGGCCGCATGATCGTCAAGACGCTGGAGGCCTCAACCGCCGGATTGGCGCGCGAGGGCCAGCTGATGATCAAACACCCGCAGTATTCGGGTTTGCAGCTCAATCAGGCGACGGGCTTCTACATTCCCGCCAAGTTCATTCGCGAGATCGAAGTGAAGCGCGGCGACCAGACGGTCTTCAAGATGACCGGCGGCATCTCGATCTCCGAAGATCCCAACATTCGCTTCAGCTACGCGGCCGGCAGCGACGAAATGCTTGAAGTGGTCGCGACCGATACCGACGGCCGGAAGTTCACCGGCCGCGGCGGACCCAAAGGATCGTAATGCGCGACAGCGCATCCTCCGGATACGAAAAAGGGCGCCAGACATGGCGCCCTTTTTTGTTGACTAGGTGATTGACGTCGACGTTAGCAACTCAGAAGCAGCGCAACTCGCCTTCAACTTGCGCAAGCTTTAAATCGTGAACGATCAGATTGGAGGCTGGGCTCTGGAATTGCGCAACGCTCTCGCCGCCACGCAGCACCAGAGATTTAATGGTCGCTGCATGTTGATATTTCTCGAACGGCAGGATACTTGCGATCACGTCGATCGAGCACGAGCACTTTTCAAGGGCTTCGCGCGTATTGCCGTTCACCTGCATGCACCCGAAAATGTAGTCGGCACGATCGATTGTCGGATAATCGTTGGCGATGTCTTGATCGGCCAACGATACGCTTGAGGGCAGCACGAGCACGCCGGCCGCGACAACAACGGAACGGAACCAGGTGCCTCTGATCATTTTGCCGCTCCGAGCGAGACCATGGAAACTTTCTCCTCGACCTTCGACGTCCCCTTCTGGGTGCTTTCGATATGGGCGACGAGTGTGTGGAAGTAGCCGGGAACGTCCTTGCTTACGATGATCGTGAACTTTGAGACTTCGAAGCCCTGCATCTTGTCTTTTGCTGCGTCGTCCTTGTAGGGCAAAACAGTGATTTTGATCGCGTCGACCGTCTTGCCGTTGAACTCCAGCTTGGTCGGCTCGGTCGTGGTCTTGCCGGCATCGCTGAACGAGCGGCTGAACATGCCCTTGAGGTACGGCTGGCTGCCACCCGACATCAAACGATAGTTGTCGACCGAGCGGTCGAGGAACCAGATGAAGATCGGATTGATCGTCAGCGCCTCGTGTTCAACAACGGGGCGTTGGCGCTCGCCACTAAAGACCGTGACCTTGATGTCACGCTCGCCTTTTTCGCCGACGTTCTTGACGCCAACTCTTACGTTGTCGGTGAAATTCTGACCGAGCAGTTTTTCATCCGAGCCGGTGCGCTCGAACTTGTACTGCACCTCGTTTTCTTTCGGCACGAGGTCCATGTGACGTGAATTGAACAGGAGTTCGACAGGGTTCATCGCCGTTTCACCGGCGGACAGTGCCACAGGTGCCAGCATCAACAGACCAACCGTGAATATGAAAGCCTTACGCAGCATCGTCTCGTTTCCTCTTCCCTTTGGATGACACCGTGAGCCAGCGAGCGGCGCGCTTTTTAGCGCTGCCCACCTGCCCAGTGCAATATCTTCGTGGCCCAGCACCGCCCGAGTTCGCCGTCCGGACCACGTTATAGTGTTTCATAACCGAAGTTCGGCAGCGCCGTCACCGCCAAGTGCGCGGATTGCCAAGAATTAAGGTTCACCCCGAGGCGGCAACCCACTCGTTTTGCGTAGGAACGCACCAAACGAGCGAGGACCGGCGGGCACATCAACCGTACCGTTTACCTTCATGGTTTCGACGTCGATGCGCTCCAAGCGGTCAGCATCCCAGCATGAGACATAGATAAAGCGGCCCGCCTCATCGGCGGCGATGCCCTCCGGAAAGCCGCCAACGGCGATTTTGCCGACCGGATCGAAACTGTTGGTGTCGAACACCGAAACGGTCTCGCCATGCTGGTCGGTGACGAATGCTCGTTGCCGGCTCAAGGCGACGGCATAAGGGCGATGGCCAACCTTGATGGTGGCAAGGGCTTTGCGGGCATTAAGATCGATGATGGTGACGTCGTCGGAGGCGACATTGGCGGTGTAGGCCCGCTCACCGGCAGCATCGATGGTCACGCCGAATGGCCGCTCCCCGGTCGCGACGGTTGCAATTACGTTGAATAACTTGGCGTCGATCAGCGACACTTGATTGCTATCCCGGTCAGCAGTGACGATCAGTCGGCCATCGCCAGTGACCGCCACGCCTGAGGGTGAAAGCCCGGTTTCGACGGACGCCATGATCTCAAGCCGTACGGGATCGATCGCGTACAGTTTGTGCTCGTACCAGTCGGCCACGAAGATTCGACCGTCGATTGGATTGACGGTAATCCCGAGCGGCCCCTTGCCGACGTCAATCGTCTTCTCAATCGCCCGCTTTTCGGCGTCGATGACGACCACGGCCCGGCCCTCGGGCGCCGTTACGTAGGCGCGCCGCCCATCGGGCGAGAGAGCGATCCCGGCCGGCTTGCCATCGATCGCTATTTCAGCGGCGATTTTCATCGTCGCGACATCGACGATCGACAGCCGGCCGGCATTCTGGCTGACGACAAACGCTTCGTCGGCCGCCGCCAGCGACGGCCCAAGGAGCACGATGAGAAGCGTGCATCGACGCACAAATGAAAACTGCCCGGCACAAGGCCAAGCAGTTGCAAACTCAGTCCGGCTGGAATGCATCTGATGCTATTTTCCGCCTTCGAGCTTAGCCTTTAATGCGCCGAGCCCGGATTCGTACACGCCGGTGATCGCCTTAACCGCCGCTTCATCCGAAAGCTCCGGTGGCGGGTCGTTGTTGACGAAGCCGCGATAGAAAGCGCTGCGCCATTCGACGATCGATTTCTCGGCCGTACCAACAACCGAAATTGTTGACGCATAGTTGGTCACCGGCACGACCTTGACGTCGACTTCGGTGATTTCGTAGCTCAATGCGCGGGCTTCATTGTCACGCTTGATGATCTTCTCGAAAATCTTGCCGCCGTCCTTGGTGGTCAGCGTGCGCTTGGCGCCGTCTTCGTTACCGCCTTCACCTTCCGTCTTGGCAAAGGCCGGGTGCCAGCTCATGTCCTGAAAGTTGCCGATCACTTCCCAGACCTTATCGACCGGGGCGTTGATCTCGATCTTTGAGACCACCTTCTGGCGCGAGGGCCCGTGGGCGTTGGCGGCTGAGGGCGCGAACGCCACCAGCAGCGCGAGGGCTATCAGTCTCTTCACCATCAGGTCGTCTCCCAAGTTACTCGCGCCATGTTTCTGAGGTCCGGGCGCGAGTTTATGCAGCGATCGGGACCATAAAGGGGCAGCTTTCAGCGCACAATCTATGCGCCGTTTCGCCGCCGCCAGACCCCACCTCCCCGAGTGTTGTCTTGTACCTTCGTCCATGCTTTGGTGCCCGGCTAACCTTAGAGAAGAAACGAGTCCCGACGCATGACCGCGCCCCCGGAAACGGCCCCGAGTACCACCAGCGTCAGCTGCCCGTTCTGCGGAATACTGTGCGACGACCTCGAAGTGGCGCGCTCCGGGACCAGCCTCAAAGTGCTAAAGAACGGCTGCGACAAAGCGGTGGCCGGTTTTGAACGCGTAGTCGCCGGCGCCAAGCCGCAGATCGGCGGCAAAGACGCCGACCTTGGCACGGCCATCCGCGAGGCCGCCGCGATCCTCAGGACGGCAAAACTGCCGCTCTACGGCGGGCTTGGCACTGAAGTCGACGGCATGCGGGCGGTGATGTCGATTGCCGACCGGTCACGCGGCGTCGTCGACCACGCCCTCTCCGAAGGCCAGTTCCGCAATTTCCGCGTCTTGCAATCGAGCGGCTGGTTTATGACCACGCTCACCGAAGCCCGCAATCGCGCCGATCTGTTCGTGGTCGTCGCCAGCGATCTGCATAAGTTGCATCCGCGATTTTTCGAGCGCGTCGTGACCCCGGCCCAGTCGATGTTCGCCGAGCCGCCGGCGCCGCGCCACGTTGTCTTCCTCGGCCAGGGGCTCGACCAGTCGGCAGCCACCGGCCCCCGGATTGCAAGCGTCACCACAATCCCCTGCCCGCTTGATCAGGTCGGCGACGTGGTGGCCGTGCTCCGCGCCATCGCCAACGGCGTACCGATCGCCAAACAGCCGGTCGCCGGCGTCGCCTTCGCCGAGATTGAAAAAGTCGCTGCTCTGATTAAAGCGGCAAGTTACGGCGTGTTCGTCTGGGCGCCACCAAGCCTCGCGTTCCCGAGTGCTGATCTTGTCGTCCATTCCGTTTCCGAACTGGTCAAGGATCTGAACAAG
>JANORU010000322.1:0-8207 GCA_031415475.1 Hyphomicrobium sp. | reverse complement strand
CCGGGCGAGCTACTTTCCTGCTGGAAGCGACACTCGGCATGATTGCGAACGAGCAGAACCAGATCATCAAGCTGTTCTCGGTGATGGCCGTCATGCTGATGCCGCCGACTTTGGTCGCTTCGGTCTACGGTATGAACTTCGATTTCATGCCGGAGATCCATTGGCCTTACGGCT
This sequence comes from Hyphomicrobium sp., assembly GCA_031415475.1. GTDB lineage: Bacteria > Pseudomonadota > Alphaproteobacteria > Rhizobiales > Hyphomicrobiaceae > JAGVSR01. The sequence goes on along the minus strand of JANORU010000322.1, from coordinate 8,033 downwards.
ATCCAATAGCGCTAGGGCTTATGTTTCTCTCAGCCCTCGTTCCGTTCATCTATTTCAAACGCAAGGGCTGGCTCTAGGCTGGCGATACATACTGCCAGCCAAGTGCAGCTAGTCCGCACACGGCAAGCGTGACCATGATGCTGCGGTGAAACGCGAATAGAAGAATGAACGCTAGTGCACTCAACACGGCCGCCGGGATATTCAGCGTCGACCAGTCCGGCATATGAAGGGTGATTGGGCCGAACGGGCTGTCTCCAACTTTCCGAAAGAGTGTGTGGAGTGCAAACCAGACCGTGAGATTGAGGATCACGCCGACCACGGCCGCCGTAATTGCCGCAAGAACCGATTTGAGCCACGGGATCTGATTGAGCCGCTCGATGTACGGCGCGCCGGCGAAGATCCATAAAAAGCACGGCGCGAACGTCGCCCAGGTTGTCACGAGCGCCCCGAGAATTCCCATCAGCACAGGCGAACCGCCGCCTTCGCGCCAGGCCGCCAGCGTGCCGACGAACTGAGTGACGAGGATGAGCGGCCCCGGTGTTGTCTCGGCCAAGCCCAGCGCGTCGAGCATTTCGCCGGGCTTCAACCATGCGAATTTCTCCACGACCTCCTGCGCCATATAGGCGAGCACGGCATACGCGCCGCCGAAGGTGACAATCGCCAGTTTGGAGAAGAACCAGGCGAGTTCAGTCAACACATGCCCGCTGCCGAAGATCGCTGCGATGGCGGCGAGCGGCACGATCCAGATCGCCAGCCAGAGTGCAATCGTCGTCAGCGTTTGTGATAGCGGCACAGGCGCCACGGCTGCCACGTTGGCGGCAGCGGGGCTGCTGGTGGTCCGCAAAAGACCGACAACGGCGGCGGCCAAAATGATGACTGGGTAGGGCAGTCGCAGGAAGAAGATGGCGACGAACGCCGCGGCGGCAATCAGCCAGTCGCTGTCTACTTTCAGCGCCTTCTTGGCGACGCGCAGCAGCGCCTCGACGACAATGGCGAGCACGGCGGCCTTGATGCCGGTGAATACGGCTTCTGCCACCGGCACCTGGCCAAACGCCGCGTAGGCGAGCGCCAGCGCTAGCATCAGGGCGGCACCCGGCAGAACGAACATCAGGCCGGCCGCGAGACCGCCGGCCACGCCATGCATCCGCCAACCGATATAGGTCGCGAGTTGCATCGCCTCCGGGCCGGGCAGCAACATGCAGAAGTTGAGGCCCGTCAGGAACCGTTGCTCGTCGATCCATTTCCGCTCATCGACCAGCATCCGGTGCATGAGCGCGATCTGGCCGGCCGGGCCGCCGAATGAAATGACGCCGATCTTGGTCCAGACACCGAAGGCTTCGCGAAATGACGGCGTCTCGGTCTCGGCCATCGTGGTCCCCTCGGCGTGGCCGGTCGCGGGCCACCCGATTTCGGTATCAAGGTTCGCCAATCAGGTCCACGCGGCGCGCTGCGATTGTTTCCGGTTTGGGGTCCTCGGCACCGATCTTGAGAACACGTTTCGGCCTTATTTTCAGACCCCTGCGGGCTCGTGTTGAGTCTGCACATCTGCGACCTGCCGTCGCGAGGCAGCCGCCCCTATGACAGCGTTTCTTCCGGCAATTCAGACGCTTACGTCAAATCAAATGAATCGCGTTCACCAGCCTGGGTTGACCAGACCAAAGTCGGATGCTTCGGTCCGCCAGCCAGGATGGGGGGACCGATCGGGACTCCTGCATTGACCCGGCGACTGAATGGTTTCTGGTCCTTCGCTCAGGTTCACTCTCAAGATCCGGCACGCTGAACACTCAAAACCGGTACTGCCGCTCGGCTCGCGAGCGGTGTTTCAAGCCCTTGCCCTTGGCAGGGCAGCCCCGGACGGCAGGCTCGATCTGAACCCAAGCTCAGTCGCTCATAGATGGAGATGTAACGATGCGGAATTTCATTGCTGCCGTGGCCGCTGTGGTCACCCTTGCTCTCGCCGGTCAGGCACCTGCCCAGGCCGCCTGGGAATGCCAGGGCCCGGCGCCATCCTGCGCCAGCAGCAAGTCCTCGACGGCCAAGTCGCTGACCGGCGGCTACGTCAAGAAGGCGGCTGTCCATAAGAAGAACACCAAGGTCGTCTCTTACAAGAAGACCAAGTCCAAGAAGTCCTATTCGGGCGGCGGCGGCGGCGGCATGGCCTCGTACTACTGGCAGCCCCAGCGCGTCGCCTCCGGCGGCTGGTTCAACCCGAACGCCCTGACGGCTGCACACAAGACGCTTCCGTTCGGCACCAAAGTTCGCGTCACCAACCTGAACAACGGCAAGTCCGTCACCGTGACGATCAATGACCGCGGTCCCTACATCAAGGGCCGGGTGATCGACCTGTCGCGCCGTGCGGCCCAGGTTGTCGGCATGACCGGCTCGGGCGTTGCCCGCGTGTCGATGTCGATCCTCTAAGATCACTCTCAACTTTTGAGAGCCATGAGCAGAAGGCGGCGAGAGGCAAAAGCCTCCGCCGCCTTCACCTTTTTTGCGCCGTCGAATCAGCCTAGGCGAGCGATCTGAGTGCTTTCGGGGAAAATACGTGACGCGATTAGGTCTCATCTTTGCTTGGCTGCTGGCGCTGATCGTGACAGCGCACGCCGGCAGCGGCAGCGGCTGGAACGCCGAGGTCGTTGCCGTCAACACCAATGGCGCGGCAAAGTCGCGGCCACAACGCCCGCCCGTGACCACGACCGGCGCCCTGCCGACGACTGGCAAGCGACACGACCTCGACGGCATCGGTTCCTATTACTGGCAAGGCGAGACGACAGCCTCAGGTGAGCCGTTCAGACCCGGCGGTATGACCGCCGCCCACAAAACCCTCCCCTTCGGCAGCCACGTCAAGGTCACCAACCTCGGCAACGGCAAATCGGCGGTCGTCCGCATCAACGATCGCGGACCATTCGTCCCCGGCCGTGTGATCGACGTCTCAGAGGCCGCCGCTGAAGTTCTCGGCATGAAGGGCCGCGGCCTGGCGCCGGTGAGGATCGAAGTGGTGGAGCGTTAATCGTTTCCAATTCCTAGTTTGCCGGCGAGAGACATTCTCCGGTATCTTCCGGAAAGTCGTTATCTCCGGATACCCCCTGATGGCCTCCAAGAAAGCCGATACACCGACCGCCGATCGGGCTGTGGCCGTCGACATGCTGCGCACGGCACTGGTTGAAAAGAAGATGACCCAGGCGGAACTGGCGGACGCCGCCGAATGCCATGAGAAGACCATTCAGAACCTGATCGGCGGCCGCGCGGTGCGCGATCAGACGCTGTTCGATGTTTGCATGGTGCTGGGCCTCGACTATCAGCGCCTCAAGTCGCTGTGGTTCGGCGCGATGACCGTCGCCCAGCCGATGGACTTGAAGGGTGAAGGCGGCGTCGTCGCCCCGGTCTATATGGGCGCCTACACGCGCGCCGGCGTCGATCACTACATCGGCTCGTATTTGACGCTGCGGCCGTCGTTCGGTAACCCGGGCTCGGTCGTCGCCTATCGCACCGATATTGTCTGGGAGCCGGACTGGCCGAGCCTGCTGTTTGAAGAACGTGACAGACCCGATGCTCCCTACTCGCACCGCGGCCGACTCTATATCCCGTCATCGTCGATGTTCATCCACCTCGTCTCACTGACCAAAGGCGCGATGCGCATGATCCTCGTTTCGCAGCTCGATCCGGGCGGAGAAATGCGCGGCATCATCACCACGCTCAATAAGCAAGGCCGGATGTTCAACCCAGTCGCAGCACCCATCGCCTACATCAAGCGCGGCGATTTCAAAGCCGACACGTTCGGAGAGATCGCGCCCAAGTCGGGCGCCTACGCGGCCTATCGCAAGATCCTCGACGAAACGGTCAGCGATGGCTATGCGAGATTGGCGATGCCAGGCGCAGGCATCGCGTAATTGCCGGCGCTATTCGCCGGCGAGCTTCAAATCTTCGGTCGACTCGTTGGCCGCCGGGTCCATCTCCGGCGCGGCAGAGGCGACGGCTCGCGCGGTCCCAAACCGCTCGCGCAAGTCGACCGTTTCCTGTTTGCCAACTTTTTTGCCGTGCTGCGACAGCCAGATCGTGGCTTCGCTGCGCCCGGCTTCAAACAGGGAGTTCAACATCGCCCAATCGGGCTTCATGCGGGTTTCGTCACTTAACGAGGCGGTGTGCTCGCCGGCTTCGATCAAGTGGAAGCGATGGTGGGCCAGCGCCGACAGCTTGTTGAGGCGCGAGCGCACGACGCCGCGCATGGCTTCGCGCGCCGTCTCGATAATCTCAACATCGCGCTGCAGCGGCGCATTGAAGGTCAGCCGGTTCTGCTGCGCCTGGATTTCGCGCGCGCCGGTCGGCACGCCCTTCCGTTCAAGCGGGCTGATCTCGACAATCAGCGTATCGGCCACGGGGCTTTCCATGGCGAGGGTGACGAGATCGGGATTGGCGGAGAACCCGCCGTCCCAATAGGCTACGCCGTCGATTTCGACGGCATGATGCACCACCGGCAGACAGGCCGATGCCAGCACCGCCTCAACCGACATATCTGCCTTGCGGAACAGCCGCGCCCGGCCGGACTGGACTTCAGTCGCCGCGATCAGAAGTTCGACCGGGGATTTGGCGCGGATCAAATCGAAGTCGATCCGCTCAGTCAATAGCCGCCGCATCGGGTCGAACCCGAGCGGGTTCAAGTCATAGGGTGACCACAGCGCCGCCATCTGCGCCATCGACGGCGAGCGCGAGAGATTGAAGAGAAACGGATTGAGCCGCATGAGATCGGTGACGCCGATCTTGTGCACGCCTTCCCAGATGGAGCGCAACCGGTCGCGCGCCTCATCCCGGCTGCCATTGGCGAGACCGTGAGCAAGGGCAACAGCATTGACCGCGCCGGCGCTTGCGGCGCTGATCCAGCCGAATTCAAGGTTAGGTTCTTCAAGCAGGCGGTCGATCACGCCCCAGGTGAAAGCGCCGTGTGCGCCGCCACCCTGGAGTGCGAGATTGAGCCGCTTCTTGCGGTTGAATATTGCCAAACGATGTTTACCCCACTGGTCGTGCACGTCACCTGTCCGCCCTCTGCAGACAGATTGAAATCACTATAAGCCTATCATGTCGTTGCCGCGTCTCACCTACGGCGACGGCTCATCTGTCGCAACCCAGATGTGCGTTGAAGACACGCATCTGAGGCCGATACGGCCTTGACAAGTGCATACCTCCATTGCGCGTGATGCATTGTTCAGCGTCATGATTACAACTGCGTCATCATCACCGCTCCGGTTTCACCGTCAACCCACCAGCAATCACAATTTTTCGTCATGACACTCAAACTTATCGACCTGCAAAGTTGGCCTTCTGGCACACTCAACGAAGACCGCGCCAACGCCAATGGTGATTGGGCCTGGGTGATCGACGGCGCAACTGACGTCCTCGAACAGCGATTGACACCAGGGCCGTCAGACGCGGCGTGGTTCGCCGCGGCGCTCGATGATGAGATCGGAAAACTGGCTGGCAACGCGCCGCTCGACATGAGCGAATTGCCTCGCCTGCTCGCGCCATCGCTTCACGCCCGCTTTACAGAGGTTGCTGTTCGCCAGACCTATGAACGCAGCGAACACCCGTCAGCCGCGGGCCTTATCACCCGGCTGAATGGCACGTCGCTCGACTATCTGGCACTCGGCGACTGTTCGCTGCTGGTGCTTGGCAAGGAGCGCTTGCAGGTCGCGGGCGTTGATGAAGCGGCGGCCGGCGACACATGGGTTGCCGACGCGCTGCGCACGATTCATGCGACCCAACCAGAGGTCTCATCCGGCGAAGCCCGGGCCAGCCTTTGGCCCAAACTGCGCGCCAAACGCGCGCGCATGAACGTTGCCGGCGGTTATGGTATTTTTTCCATTACTCCACCACCTGCCGAGTTCGTGAAAACCGGAACCCTGACGATGGACAGGCCGTGCCACATCCTGCTCGCCAGCGATGGCTTGATGCGCTTGGTCGACGTGTTCCGCTGCTATTCTGCGCGCCAACTCATGGGCGCGGCAATCGCGCGCGGACTTGCCTCACTCCTGACCGAGCTGCGCGAACTTGAAGCCGCAAACAGCGATTACCGCCGGTATCCGCGCGCTAAGACATCCGACGACGCGACGGGGATGCTGCTCGAAGTGACGGCCTAGCGTTTGGATCGTGTCACAAGAGACCGCTTGGCAATTTCGCCGACATTAGAGCCATCGGCCAGCAGCCCGCGCGTGACAATTTCAATTCTCGTTTCTGCCGGCCGGTGCGCGAGGGATATCAGATTGTAGCGGGCCAGCGGTTCGCCCTTGTGGACGCGCGCCGCCGAGCCCGAGGCAATACCAATCGCATGGGCCGTACCGGAGATCGTTTCGATCGTCGCATACATATCGCGGTGATTGTGGCCATGGAGGACCAGCTCCGCGCCGTGACTCTGCAGAACTTTTTGTAAGGCTTCGGCATCGGTCAGTGCCCGGCGCGGCGGCGTCTGCCCCGGCAACGGCGGATGATGGATCAGGACAACACGCGTCATGTCCTCGGCGCGAAGTGTATCGAGACAGGTGGCAAGGACCGCGAGCTGCTCTTCGCCGACCCGGCCGGCCGCAATGAACAGCGGCGTTGGATAGGCCGAGTTTAATCCGATGATTGCGATCTTGCCGAAGCGGCGTACGTAGGGAAACGTGGCCCGCCCCTTTTCTGCGGGCGGCTGGCCATTCGAGCGCATGTAGTCCGCCCAATCGTCGAGGCACGACACTGGCCCTAATCCGGTACTGTAAATGTCGTGATTGCCTGGAATAACTGAAACGCGGTGCGGACCGCCGAGCACCTGAAGCCAGTCGAGCGCTTTGGCATATTCGCCGGGCAGTCCTAAATTGGCGAGGTCGCCGGTGACGGCGATATAGTCAGGAGACTGACCGGCGATATCGCGGGCGATCAGTTCGGCAGTTTCACGGCGATGGACATGTTGCCGGTTTTTCAACCAGTTGAGATAGCCGAGCGTGCGCTTGGCGTTCCAATACCGGGGAGTGAAGCCAGTGATCGGCGAAAGATGGACGTCGGAAATCTGGGCAAGCTTGAAAACGTCGGTCATTCGGCCGTCCTGCTGAACTTAGGGCGTATACCTTGCCAAACGCTGCGAACACCAGGACATAGCAGAGTGACACTCAAAGAAAAGCAATGCCGGATCCTGCCATGCGACCGAACCAACTGGTGACACGAGCCGTACAGAAGTACTGGCGTATGTCGCGCGGGCTGACCCTTGGCGCGCAGGGCGTGGTGATCGACGGTGCCAATCGCATCCTCCTCATTCGCCATACCTACCGGCCCGGCTGGCACTTTCCAGGCGGCGGCGTTGAAAAGGGCGAAAGCGCATTCGAGGCCCTTGGCCGCGAGTTGCGAGAAGAGGCCGGCATCGAACTTGACGGCACGCCGGCGCTGTTCAGCATTTACGAAAACAGCCAGCAGTTCCCCGGCGACCATGTGGCGCTATTTCTCGTCCGCCAATGGCGGCAGCCGGACGTTCCCAAGCCGAACATGGAAATCGCCGAGCAGCGGTTCGTTACGCTTGATGCGCTGCCATCTGACCTGAACAGTCAGACACGCGTGCGCATCGACGAGATTTTTAACGGTGTTGCCGCAGCAGATCGCTGGTAATGCCCCGCCGTCTGGACCCACTGGCCGTCACATGCTACAGCGCCCGCGCCGATCCTGTTCTTTACGTCCCGAGCAATGACAACCACCATCACAACCCGCCCCGCCGTCGCGGCCGATGCCGCCGCCGTCACCGCGCTGCACGCCCGCGTGTTCGGCCCAGGACGCTTTGCGCGCACCGCCTATCGCGTTCGCGAAGGCGCATTAAACGGCACAACGCCGCCATTTTCACCGTTCTGCCGGATTGCAGAACGTGGCGATCGCTTGGTTGCCGCGCTCAAAATGACGCCAATTGCAATCGGCGGAGAAGATCACGCTCTGATGCTCGGGCCGCTGGTGGTCGATCCAGAGTTCGCAGGACAAGGCTACGGTCGCGGACTTGTGGCGGAGAGCCTCGATGCTGCGCGCGTGCG
>JANORU010000321.1:0-1878 GCA_031415475.1 Hyphomicrobium sp. | reverse complement strand
GCGGCGCGGCGGTGAAGATGTCGATGTGCTTTATTCCGCACAGGTGATCGAGTTTCTGGGCGAGCCGTGCATCGTGGCGACGATTTTCGATGTCACCAGCCGCAAGCGCGCCGAGCAGGAACGCCATCTATCGGATGAACGCTTTGCACGTATCTTCAATTCGAGCCCGGATGCCATTGTTATTTCCCGCCTCGACAATGGTGTTTACGTCGAGCTCAACGAGGCGTGGAGCGAATTGTCCGGTTATTCCCGGCAGGAGTTGATCGGTCGGAGTGCGGTCGAGCTCAATATCTGGGCGGACGTTTCACAGCGCGGAGAGTTACTTGCGCAACTCACATCGTCCGGCCGGGTACGTGATTTCGAATTCCGGATGCGGCGCAAGAACGGCGAGACCGCAGATACCCTGTTGACCGGTGAAGTGATCGAACTGCATGGTGAGCGCTGTCTGTTGGCCATCCTTGTCAATGTGACCGAACGCAACCGGAGTACGCGCCGCTTGCGCGAAAGCGAGCGGCGTTTCGCTGACGTGGTCGATGCCGCTGGCGAGTACGTTTGGGAAGCCGATGTAGACGGACGCTACACCTATGTGTCTGAGCGCATCGAGCGCGTACTCGGCTATACGGTGGCCGAAGTGATCGGCAAAGAGGCCTATGACTTCATGCCTGCGGAAGAAATGGTGCGCCTCGAACACTGGTTCGATACGCGCCCGGATCCCGGAACGCCGATCCGCAATCTGGAATACCGCTCGACGACCAAGGATGGTCGCCAGATCTGGCAGCAGGTTTCCGGTGTGCCTATTTTCAATGCATCCGGCCAGCGCGTTGGCTTTCGTGGTACCGGGCTCGACATTACCGAGCGCAAGCTCGCCGAGCAGCGCATCGAAGAGCTGGCCACGCGCGATGCGCTTACGCAATTGCCCAATCGTCGGCTGCTGAATGACCGTCTCTCGCAGGGGATCATGACGGCGCAGCGCAGCGGGGGTCTGATTGCGGCGCTGTTTATCGATCTTGATCGCTTCAAGACCATCAACGATTCGCTCGGCCACGCGGCCGGCGACGAGCTTTTGCGGCTCGTCGCCGAGCGGCTGCAACAATTGATGCGCAAGGGAGACACGCTGGCACGCATCGGTGGCGACGAGTTCGTGATTGTGCTCGAAGCGTTGCGTGTGGCCGAGGACGCGGGCGCGGTGGCGCAAAAGATCATTACCGTGTTGTCGGAGCCGTACACCATCGACGGCAACACCCTCACGACGTCTGCCAGCGTGGGTATCAGCGTATTCCCTGGCGACGCTGCGGACGGCTCGACACTGGTGCGCAATGCCGACATGGCGATGTATTTCGCCAAGGAACACGGGCGTCGCAATTACCAGTTTTATTCCGAAGAGATGAACGCCCGCGCTGTCGAAAAACTGACCATGGAAAGCACGCTGCGGCAGGCCCTCGCGCGCGAGCAATTCGAGCTTTACTATCATCCCAAGTTTTATCTTGCCGACGGCAAATTGGCAGGCGTCGAGGCGTTGGTGCGCTGGAACCATCCCGAGATGGGCGTCGTTGGTCCGGGCCGTTTCATCCAGATCACCGAAGAAACCGGACTCATCGTGCCGCTCGGCGAATGGGTGCTCAATCGTGCCTGCCGACAGCGTCGCGACTGGCAGGAGCAATTTGGCCTCGTCATTCCGATGGCCGTAAATTTGTCCGTTGGCCAGTTCAACAAGGGTCTGACCCGCACCGTGCGCGATGCACTCGCACGCGCCGGACTGACGGCGTCAGCGCTTGAACTGGAAATCACTGAAAGCATGCTGATGAAAAATGTCGATGAAAATATCGATGTGCTTCGGCGGCTGTCTGATTTTGGTGTGGCCATTGCGATCGACGATTT
>JANORU010000320.1:0-11172 GCA_031415475.1 Hyphomicrobium sp. | reverse complement strand
TCCCGGAACATGCAAATCCGCTCTTCCACCCGGCACGTCTCCTTGAAAGCCATCGCCTGAATCTCCCCCTTGGAGACACAAGCAAAACTGTCAGGAATGTTCCCGGTCTAGTCTGTCAGGGTTCTACCCGGTTCGTACCATTGTCACCCCCATCTCCCCCCTCGCCCTTCTATCGCCAGCAATGGTAAGTATCTCTGCTATGGGGTCTGGCCGAATCTCTCGGCGGGCCTCGCTATGGATATTCAATCCCCTGGCGGTCCAAGGGGTTAGCGCAGCGAAGGCAGACCCAGCTTGAGCGATTGGTTCCTGAAGCGCGGCGGGCGCGACAAGCTCATCAACTGGCGCGGGCTCGACAGCAAGGTCGATTCGACGCTGGCCGAGACGCGCGAACGGCTGCGCGACTGGTGGAATACCGGCTCGAGTTTCTTTGCCCGCTTTCGCCTCAGCGGCTGGAGGCGGCTGTTGAACGAGTTTGCCTCTGAAGGCGTCTCCCTCGCGACCGGCGGGTTCGTGGTGCTGTACGCGCTCGCCATTCCGGCGTTCATCGAGTTCGACGAAGGCAAGTTCCTGACCGGGCGCTATGCCGTCAAATTCCTCGATCGCGAGGGCACCGAGATCGGCCTGCGCGGCATTCTCCACAACGACGCCGTGCCGCTCGAAGACATTCCGGAATCGATGATCAAGGCGACGCTCGCCACCGAAGACCGGCGCTTCTTCGAGCACTTCGGCATCGACCTGCTCGGTACCACCCGCGCGCTCGTTGAGAACCTGCGCGCCAACGATGTCGTCCAAGGCGGCTCGTCGATCACCCAGCAGCTCGCCAAAAACCTGTTCCTGTCGTCGGAGCGTTCGATTCAGCGCAAGATCAAGGAAGTGTTCCTGTCGCTGCTGTTGGAAAGCCGGTTCACCAAGCGCCAGATCCTGAAGTTGTATCTCGATCGCGCCTATATGGGCGGCGGCGCGTTCGGGGTCGAGGCGGCGGCGCAGTTCTATTTCGGCAAGTCGGTGCGCGAGGTCAATCTGGCCGAAGCAGCATTGATGGCCGGTCTTTATAAGGCGCCGACCAAATACGCTCCGCACATCAATTTGCCGGCGGCGCGCGCGCGCACCAATGAGGTGCTGCAGAACCTGGTCGAGGCCGGCTTCTTCACCGCCGCTCAAGTTCATGAAGCCCGCCTCAACCCGGCGCGGGTCATCGAGACGCGGCAGACCGCGAGCCCCGATTGGTTCCTCGATTATGCGTTCGAGGAAGTTCAGCGGATCGCCGAGGGTAAGGGCCAGTTCGTGCTGACCGCCAAGACGACATCGGACCTGCGCCTGCAGAAGGCCGCCGATGAAGCCATTCTGCCGGTCATCCGCCAACGCGGACGGAGCCTCAGGCTCAATGCCGGCGCGATGGTCGCCATGGACGTTGACGGCGCCGTGCGCGCCCTCGTCGGTGGACCGGATTATGGCGAAAGCCAGTTCAACCGCGCGACCCATGCCCGCCGCCAGCCCGGCTCGTCGTTCAAGGTCTACGTCTACGCCGCGGCGCTCGAGAACGGCTATAATCCGAACACCAGCGTGCGCGACAGCTCGCGCTCGTGCGGCAACTGGAGCCCGTCGAACTTCGGCGGCGGCGGCGGCTCGGGCTCGCGCATGCCCCTCTGGTACGCCCTCGCCAAGTCGCTCAACACGGTCGCGGCCGAATTATCGTTCGCGGTCGGCCGTGAAAAAGTCATCGAGATGACCAAGCGGCTCGGCATCACCGGCATCAAGAAAACCTGCTCGATGGCGCTTGGCGACACCGGCATCACGCCGCTCGAACACACCGGCGCGCTCGCGACGTTCGCCAACGGGGGAAAAAGCGCCAAGCCGTTTGCGATCCTCGAACTGACCAATTCCAAAGGCGAGGTCATCTACAGCCGCGAACGCGATGAGCCGGCCCCCGCCCAACTCGTCAAGCCGAAGGTCGCCGAGGCGATGAACTTCATGCTGAACAAGGTCGTCACCGACGGCACCGCCCAGCGCGCCGCCGTCGACTTCACCAACAGCGCCGGCAAGACCGGCACGTCGTCGGGGCCGAACGACATCTGGTTCGTCGGCTTCACCGGCCGCTACGTCGCCTCCGTCTGGTTTGGCAATGACGATAACCGGCCGATGAGTGGAGACAACACCGGCGGCCAAATCTCAGCACCCGTCTGGCACGACCTCATGGCCGTCGCCCACACCGATCGCAATATCCCGACCATTCCGGGGCTTGAGCCGCACCCCGTCCAGGTCGCAGAGCAACAGCGCATCGCGGCGCTCCGCCAATCGGATCCACAATTGGCCGCCGAAATGTCGGGTGAGAATAAGTTGGCCGAGGCAGGCCAGAACAAGTTGCCCGACGCGGCACGCTCGTCGCTCAGGAAAATCTCCAACGAACTGCGTAAGGCCGCAGGGCTGCCGCCACTCGTCGAGCCGGACAAAGAGCCGGCCCCAGCCCCGGCGCCCGAACGCAAAGCCGATCTCGCAGCCAAGCCGGTGTCAGTGGCGCCAGAGCCGGCCGCCGCCGCCGACGCAGTCCGCTGAGGAGCGCGCGAGCCATGAGCTTTCTCCGCCACCGCATCAAGAAGCGCATCGCCGCCGGCGCCCGGTTCGTGCGCGACTGGGCGCTGTTCATCTCGATCGTCATCGCCGGCGGTGTCGGCTCGAGCTGGTACATGGTCGAAGCGGGCAATCGCTTCACCACCACCACGGTCGGCCCGTGGGTGACCTGGAACGCGGTCGCCCGCACCGACGCCGATCCCTACACCCGCGCTCACTTTGCAAAATTGGGCGCGCTCGCCCTCAGCAGCGATATGGCCGAGACCTATCTGGCCCGCACCGACGACGACGGGCGCTATCTGCATTCCTCGTGCGACTACCTCGTCAAGACAACACCGGCGCCGAATTCCTGGTGGAGCCTGACCGTCTACGACAAAGACGGCGCGCTGATCGACAACACCGCCGGACGGCACGCCTACACAAGCGAAACCGCGGCCGTGAACGCCGATGGCAGCGTGTCGGCGACGCTGGCGCGCGCCGCCAGCCCCGGCAACTGGCTGCCAACCAGCGGCGCCGGCCGTCTGGCCGCCGTTTTCATCAAGATGGACTACGGCACAGCAACCGGCACCGGCGACAGCGGCGCAAAAAATCTGCCCGTCATTACGCGCGGAGACTGCCGATGATCGCCGCCCTCGGCCGCTACCTCGCCACCAATGCTCCGCACCTGCCGGCGGCGCTGTTTGCTATTATCATACTGCACATCTGCACGACCTTTGCCGCACCGGGTCTCACGACGTCGGGCGCTTATGATCGTTTGGCGCCGACCCTGCCGCTGCACGAGATGCGCGTTCTGCCGGCGGTTGCGGCCAACAGCCAGCCGCTGCCGTTCCTTGGACCGGATGCCCGCCTCGCCGCCTGCCGGTTCGACACGCGCGAGAAGAATGTCGTCATCACGGCAAGCCTGCCGGCGCCGGGCTGGACGTTAGCGCTGTATGGGCCTGACGGCGGAATACTCTATGCCGCCGCCGGTGAACCGGCTGGCCGGCTGGATATTGCTGTGCTGTTGGTTCCCGAGGTCGAACAGTTCGGCGGCATGACGCCGGAAGCGCGCGGCGAGCGCACCCGCAATGAGCCGCTTCTTCGAGTCCCTGTCTCGCGGGGAATTGCCGTGTTGCGCGCGCCAGATTACGGCCTTGCGTATAAAGCGCCGAGCGACGCTGAATTGAAGCGGGCGGTGTGCGCGCCTCGTCAGAGGTAACGACTGGATCTGAACGTCGAGAGAACTAGGCCCGTTTTCGCTTCGAACGCGTCACGCCACTGCGTTTGTGCTTGGGTGATTTGGGCGGTGGCGCGGCGGCCTCGTCTACGCGCTCATAACGGATGCCGGTAAACAGCAGAACGACTGCGCATTTTGTCCCCGGTCTTGTCAGATTGCGCGCCACGGCCGGACGGGCCACTGGGAATTGCAGGATATTGGCCATCGCGGCCCCCTCAGCAGATTAGACGTGCTCACCTTTGATCGTCCGGCAACTGTAACAAGCAGCGTATCGTCGGCCCCGGACTGCGAACGAATCGATGCAATTATGAGGCGACAACCTTCTAACGAAGGGTTAACGGCGGCGAACAGCGATTAACGTCTCGCATCACGGGTTGGCGGAGAGCAGCCAGTCGTCGAGGAAATGCGCGCCGTCGCGGGATTCAATTTCGACCACCCAGAGATCGGAATCGTAGTCAGCCTGCCGCTCGAGGAAGGCGTCGACATCGCGATCGGCCACCACGCCCCCGTCGAGACACGCCACCCATCGCCGGTCGGTGCCCGCGTCGTCCCAGCCTGCCGGCGCCGGTCCGAACAGCCGCGATGTCCCATCGATCCGGTTGATGCGAATGAAAATCGCACCGGCATCGTCGTCGCCGTGGCGCACGACTGCGGCCGCGATGCCCGCCGACATGCAGCGCCGGATGTAGGCTTTGACCCAGATTTCAGATTTAAGCCGCATGCCTCAGTACCACTAGAGCATCATCGGATCGGACGGAATTGCTCTCGCGATTAGCCGATCCGATAAAGATGCTCTAGAATCATAATGCTAGAGCAATTTCATCCGATCAGCAGATCGCCATGGCAATCTCGTCTGATCGGATATTGCTCTAGGCGGCCGTACCACATTACCGGCCGTCCGCCACCCGGCCCGGCCCGGCGAGCGTTGTCAACCGCGCAACCAGGAGGCTAGAAATACGGCCGCTGTCGGCGAGGTCCTGCTGCTTTTCGAAGGCGCGGATGGCTTTGATGGTGCTCTCGCCCAACTGGCCATCGGCCCGGCCCGGGGTGTAGCCGAGCTTATGGAGCTGCTGCTGGACGGTGCGAATAACATCGCTCGCCCGCGCGCTCTGCGGCTGGGCGACACGCGCCGCAACCGGACCGGATCCGGGGCCAAGCAGCAGGGCTCGCAACAGGTCGTCACTCGGGCGCGCCGTCAACGCCTGACCGTTGTCGGCCTCGTAGGCCATGATCGCCGCTTCGGTCATCAGGCCGGCAACGCCGTCGATCCCACCGGTTTCGTAGCCGCGCGCTGTCAATTCCCGCTGAATGGCCCGGGTCGTCTCAGCCTTGTCGGCGAACGGGCCCGGCATATTTGAACTTGGCTCAGCCGGGGCGGTGATTTTCATAACCGCGCCGGTCGCGGCCGCATTGCGCAGCGCGTCGCTGGTCTCGGCCGGACGCAGCGCCGACGTCTCCATCATGCCGGCTGAGGCCGCCCGATTGGTTGCGAAACCCTGGCCGCCTTGGCGGGCCGGCTGCAAGACCATCAGATTGACCAATACGGCTACCGCCAGCATGGCGAATGCAAAGCTAGCCAGCCGGAACGCACGCTCACTCATACTCAGCCCCGTTGTCCCCTCACCCGTGGGACCTTCTTGCCGCGAGTATCGGTCCTGCCTGTTAAGAGCGTGTTAACCGGCCGGCGCCGGCCCGCTTTTACGCCGTAGGCCGCCGCCATTTACGCCGTGGGCCGCCACCTTTCACGCCGTAGGCCGACTGATAAAATTCGATTCAATTGCGGGCGCCCGCCGTTCCGCTTCCTTGAGTTCGGACTGCTAGGTTCACACCACTCGTAGGAGCGGGCATATTCCCGCGCTCAGTCGAAATTGAAGCCGATGTCTGTATTGAAGACAGCTCTGGTCCTCTCCGTGGCAATCGCCATTCTGCCGTCCGAACGGGCGCAGCAGGACCGGTTGTTCACGACCGTTTCGAATGCCGCCAGTTGGACCGCCACGTACTGCGACCGCAATCCCGGCCACTGCACCACTGCAAAATCGGCTTGGGATGTGTTTGTCGCCAAGGCACAGTTTGCCGGTGAGGTCGTCTACGGCATCGCCGCGCGCCACGCGTTTGGCAGCGAACGCGCGCAGGACGCCGCCTACAGCGCTGCCGAGCCGGTTCGTCTCAATTACCTAAAGACATCCCCGGCGGGAACGTTGACCTCGCGCGATCTCGAACCCTCCTGGCGCGGCCGCAAGGCCAGCAAGGGCGTTTGAGGCCGGCGTCCCGACTCTAAATCGCTTGAGAGCTGCAATCATGCCCCTCCCCCTTCGAGTGGGAGGCAAGGGTAGCGCGGCCGCAAGACCAGCAACGGCGTTTAAGCGCCTGGCACTCTGACCTGATTTTTTCCCTGCGTCGCGCGTTCTAAAACCGCCGTCACCCCCGACGAGGACAGGACAGCCGCACTCGCCCCCTCCACGTCGTCATCCCGGCGTCGCGGAGCGGAAGCGCAGCGATCACGTGCGCAGCACGTGACAGGCCGGGACCCAGGCAAGCCTCAACACGGTGACTCGCGCGGGCACGCACACGCGGCGCATCCGCTGCTCTCAACTCCGTTCATTCCGTTGAGGCTTGACTGGGTGGCCGCCTGTTGCGGCGAC
The DNA here is from genome assembly GCA_031415475.1 of Hyphomicrobium sp. Lineage (GTDB taxonomy): Bacteria > Pseudomonadota > Alphaproteobacteria > Rhizobiales > Hyphomicrobiaceae > JAGVSR01. Next base: position 4,746 of record JANORU010000320.1, on the reverse strand, counting down.
GGCATTGCCGCCGCCGCAATCGCCGCAAGGTGGCGGCGACGCGGCCATGACGAGGTGGGGAGAGTTGAGCGCACCGCGGAGCTAAGTGATGGCCCGCCGGTCCGCCCCTTCGAGGGGGCGGGGAAAAACGTGCCGCGACGAGGGGCGGTGAAACTAGCTCCGGGTTGACGTATTTGAAACGGCAACTCGCCGCTCGCGCCGAGTAAAACGGTATGCAATAAAATGCCCTAGCATCATCCAAACCTCACGCCACACTCTGTTCATAATGGCCCACTGAATATGCTCGACCGAGAAACACTTGCGCCAGGAATTTACGGAGCGATGGAGCGTTGGTTATCTGACGATCAGAATTTAGAAATAGCAGACCACATCTGCTCCATCCCAAAAATCTGGAACCTATTCCGCAAAATCACGGACAAAGACCCGATCGGAGGCAGTCTCAGAATACTGCTTTGGACCGAGGTTCGCGCATACATTATTCGGCGGGGCTGGGTGGCATCCGGTGGTGACAACGTGGCACTTGCAGACCTACTTCGAGAGCGCGCCCAGCAATTTCAGTACTCGTAGCTCGAAACGTCGATCGCCTCCCCACTTGCGCCGCCCTACCCCCAGCGCCTATGTGCTTATCAGAACGCCCGCGCGCGCTGCCGGGCTAAGGACACGCTATGCGCTTTGACGGCATCGCCGAGAACTTCTCCCTCATCGACGACTGGGAGGATCGCTATCGCTATGTCATCGAACTCGGCCGCGACCTGCCCGAACTTCCCTTCGACCTCAAAACCGAGGCAAACAAGGTGCGCGGCTGCGCCAGCCAGGTCTGGCTGGTAACCGACGTTCGCCGCGACGCCGGCGGCGCACCGGTGCTGCATTTCTCGGCCGATAGCGATGCCCATATTGTGCGCGGTCTCATTGCCATTCTGCTGTCGATTTATCAGGACCGCCCGGCCGCCGAGATTGCCGGCCACGATGCGCTCGCCGATTTTGCAGCGCTCGGCCTCAAAGAGCATCTGACGCCGCAACGATCAAACGGGCTTGCGTCGATGGTCGAGCGCGTCAAGGCCGATGCGCGACAAGCGCTGGCGGAGACCTAACTTCCGCCCGCATCGGCCACCGGATCAGCAACTGGCCGAAACCCTTCCGCCCCCCAATGGCGGACAGTGCGCGCGCCGGATGCCTCGCCTCGCGCGCCGGCGTTCAATCCGTAATGCCGTGCGAGACAATTCAGTGCGAGCTGCAGCACGACCTTGGCCGAGCGCTGCGGCCAGCCGGCGCCGCGTTCCATGTCTTCGAGACCTTTCAAGTGACAGCAGACATCGATCAGAATGCCGTTGAGTTCGGGGCCGACAGCGGCCAGTGCGCGGCGGACGCGTTCACCGGCGGCGATCGCCGCGTCGGTCAATTCTAGGCCCGCACCCGGTGCGCCGCGAGATCCACTGGAAATGCCGGAGGTCGCCGACCAGTTGGTGGTCACGCTCGGCATCAGACAGGCGATGGTGAAATCGCGGCGTAGCCGTTCGCCGGCCGCAAACTGGTCGGAGGTTATGAGCCCAGCGCCCTCCTTGCCGCGCCGGCGCATGAGCCACGCCAGTGGACTTTCCGATTGATTGAGACCGGGCTTTTCCGGTCGTGCGCGTGGCGCTCCGCCAATCTTCGCCGGTCGTTGGGCAACAGTCCGCCGGGCGCGCTCCAGGCGCGCGATCTCTGCCGGTTTGTGCATCAGATTTATCCTATGTGGGAGCGATTCCGCTTGGCCGTGGATCGGCAAGCGATCGCACCACCCGTTCAAGCAAGTCGAGAACCCGGTCGAACATCGGATCGTCGCGCCGATCCTCGATAACGACGCAGGCATGCGCAACGGTCGTGCGATCGCGGGCAAACAACTCGCCGACCTCGGTCATGGTATCGCCACAGGCAATGTGATCGATGTACATGGCGACTTGCCGGGCGAGCGCGACATTGGCCCGGCCTCGCGACGTCTTGCTGATCTCCTTGGCCGGTACGCCAAAGACCTGCGCGACCGATTTTTCGATGATCAGCCGGCGCCGCTCGATGGCCGCCAGTTCCTCGCGCAGCCGCTGCAATGCCGCTTTGCGTTCGATGCCGGTCAACACACGGCGACGGCGCGATCGATGGTCAAGCGTAGTAGATCCGGGCTCATGCTTAACAGGCCTCACACATCACCAACTCCAAGTTCGCCACCCTACCGTCACGCGTGACGGCTGGCTTGGCGAAGTTACGGGATGCGTAAACCGCGGGGATAACTTTCAAAGCCGGCCCGGAAAACATGGAGTGCGAGGCCGCAGCGGCCAACTTATCCTCGCGCTTTCAGACCGTGGGATGCTCGGCCAACATTCGCCGGAGCAATCCCAATGACAACTGACGGATACTTAAGACGACACGATCTGCCGCGGCTTCTGCCGGTTTGGCCCGCCGATCTCGCCGGCACCGGGCCCGAAGCGCGCCGCCGGATCGTCGCCTTGTTAAAGCGGGCACTGCGAGCCGAACGCCAGCGCGGCATCGCCGGTCACTGGACCTACGACCTCGCTCGCCACAGCCAGCTGCTCACGGCCTATCGCGAGGAGCGCCGCGCCCTTGGGTTGAGGGATGAAAAAATCAAAGTAAAGCCGCGCCGTGCTTATCGTTCGCGGCGCGTGCCGAGCCCCATCTTCTTGGCCAGATCGGAGCGGGCGCGCGCATAGTTCGGCGCCACCATCGGATAGTCGGGCGGCAGGCTCCACTTCTCGCGATATTCCTCAGGCGAGAGATTGTAATGGGTCCGCAGATGCCGTTTCAGCGACTTGAACTTCTTGCCGTCTTCGAGACAGACGATGTGGTCGGGCATTACCGATTTCTTGACGGCGACCTTGGGTTTTAATTCTTCGCGCTCGGGCAGCGGCGCCGTGCCGGTCACGCGGCTCAAGGCCGAGTGCGTTTCACTGATCAGCTGCGACAAGTCTCCGGAGGCAACCGTATTGTTGCTCACGAACGCCGAAACAATCTTCGCCGTGAGTTCGATCAGACCCGGCGCGTGCGTGTTATCCATTGAACATATTCCTCAATAAAACGAAGCAACCCTGCTAGGCGTTGCTTGATATGTCAAGTCAAGGCACGAACTTATGCGATCTTACGATATGTATTTCTTGCTATGTGCTGAATATCGAAGCTTCACGGCCGCAGCGGCGCAGGGCGGCTTGATCAATTGCCCGACTGTTGTTGCGATTTCTGGCTGCAAACCTCGCTGACACCACCAACGTCCAGATGAATACCACCCATCAAACGATGTATCGGCGCCGCCCAATGCCAATGCCAGCGGGTCTTAGGGACGTGATATGCAGCAGCGCGTAAGCCGGACCGGCAGGCCGTCACCCGCCATCACGGCGCCCCCTGATCCCCCTTGGAACACCCCCTCACTTGGAACATCCCATGACGCACTCGAGCCCTGACCGGCCCGCCGCTCCCCTCGCCTCCCAGAAACCGGTCCAGGCGGTCCATCACGGGCAAACCATCGACGATCCGTTCGCTTGGCTGCGCGCGCCGAACTGGCAGGAGGTGATGAGACAGCCGGCGACGCTCGATCCGGAAATCCGCGCCTATCTCGAAGCCGAAAACGCCCATACCGATGCGCTGCTCGCCGATACTGCCGATCTGCAGGCGACGCTCTTTGCCGAGATGAAGGCCCGCCTCAAGGCCGACGACAGCACGGTTCCCTCGCCGCATGGGCCGTATGAATATTTTTCCGCCTATATCGAGGGCGGACAGTATCCCCGCCTGTTGCGCCGCCCGCGCGGGGAGAAGACCGAAACGCTGCTGCTCGACGGCAACGCGCACGCCAGCGGTAAATCCTACTGGGACCTCGGCGGATCGAGCCACAGCCCCGACCACACGCTGCTGGCCTACGCGACCGACGAAAAAGGCTCCGAACTCTACACCATCCGCGTCCGCGAGCTGGCGACCGGCCTCGATCTCGACGACGCTATCCTGGACTCGCGCGGCGACATGGTGTGGGCCAACGACAGCCGCACGCTCTACTATATCCGGGTCGACGGCAATCTGCGGCCGCGCGCCGTCTTGCGCCACACGCTCGGCATGCCGGTCGAGACCGACGAGGTCGTCTACGAAGAAGCCGACGAGAGCTTCTTCATCGCGTTAAGCAAGACCCAGTCGGGCCAATTCGTGCTGATCAACGCCCACGATCATGAGACGAGCGAAGTGCACTATGCCGCCGCGGACGATCCCGCCGCACAATTCCAAATGATCGCACCGCGCACGACGGGACACGAATACGGCGTCGAGCACAACGCCAACCGCTTCATCATCTCGACCAACTCCGAGGGCGCGGAAGACTTCCGGATTGTCGCCGCGCCGCTCGACGCGCCCGCGCAATCCAACTGGCGCGAGATCGTGCCCCATAAGCTCGGCCGCCTGATCCTCGATGTCGGCGTCTACAAAGACCACATGGTCCGGCTCGAACGCGAAGACAGCCTGCCGCGGCTTGTCATTCATCGCTTTTCTGACGGCGCCGAGCACGCGATCGCCTTTGCCGAGGACGCCTACGCGCTTGGCCTTGCGTACGGCTATGAGTACGACACGACCTCGATCCGTTTTGTCTATTCGTCGATGACGACGCCAGCCGAAACCTACGACTACGATGTCGAGACCCGCGACCGCGTATTGCGCAAGCGCCAAGAAGTCCCATCCGGTCACAACGCGGCCGATTACGTGACGCGCCGCCTGTTCGCCCCCGCA
>JANORU010000319.1:0-2937 GCA_031415475.1 Hyphomicrobium sp. | reverse complement strand
CTGCTGTCGGCGGTGTCGTCAACTTGCCAGCCATGCTCATCATCCTCGCCCTCATGGTCATGTTGATAGCGGGCGTCAAAAACAGTGCCCGGCTCAACGCTGTGATGGTCGCTGTCAAGCTGCTGACGATCATGGTGTTCGTGGCTGTAGCGATGTTCAATGTTCAGCCGGAGAACTGGACGCCCTTCATGCCGTTCGGTTGGTTCGATACGACGGCTGAAGGAAAAACCGTCGGTGTGCTGGCCGCGGCCTCGCTCGTTTTCTTTGCCTATGTCGGGTTCGATGCGGTCTCAACGGCCGTCGAGGAGGCCCACGACCCGCAACGCGATGTGCCGATTGGCATCCTCGCGTCCCTCGGGTTCTGTACGCTGATCTACATCCTCGTGTCGGGTCTGCTGACCGGCATTGTGCCCTACACAGAATTGAATGTGTCGTCGCCTGTCGCGCATGCCATGCAGCTCATCGGCTACAAATGGGCGTCGGCCCTGGTGGCGACCGGCGTTATCTTTGGTCTGACGACGGTGATGCTGGTTCTCTATTACGGGTTGACGCGCATCATCGTCGCCATTGCCCGCGACGGCTTGCTGCCGCCGTTCCTTGCAACTGTAAGTGACAAAACGCACACGCCCGTCACGACCACTGTGATCTGTGGTGTGGTGATGGCATTGGCGGCCGGGTTTGTGCCGCTCGGTGCGCTCGCGGAACTCGTCAATATCGGCACGCTTGCAGCCTTCGTAATGGTCTGTGTCGGTGTGCTCGTATTGCGCTCAACGCACCCGGATATCCCGCGGCCCTTCAAGGCGCCGGGTGGACCCATCCTGCCGGTGCTGGGGGCACTGTCCTGTTCAGCACTGATCCTGTTCCTGCCGGTCCACACGCAGCTTCGCTTCGTGCTCTGGCTGGCGCTCGGAATGGTGATCTACTTCGGTTACTCGAAAAGCCGGAGCCGATTGGCGGCCGCGGCGGCCTAGCACACGTTCTGCCATTTGCGGCAGGACAATCGCGCTCAAAGCATGTTGTGCGAGCCGTCGCAGTAGGGCTCGTCGCCGGTCGTTTTGCAGCCGCAAATGTTGAACGTGCCGGTTGCTGGGGCTTCGAACTTCATCGGTTCGAGGCCAGTGTCCTTGTGGGACCCGTCGCAGAACGGCTGGCGTTTGGAGCGGCCGCACCGGCAGTAAAAGTAGGACGTCCCCTCGACGAGTTCGACCTGATAGGGGCCCGTCTGCGCGACAATCGGATCTTCGGCCATAGAAAACCTTTCGGGGGAAGCGTTGGCATTGCCGTCGACGGGTAGCGTTTCTGGCCGTTTCGAGCAAGAGGATGCAGCCGGAAACACCTTAGACAATCAGAGGTGTCCGCTCGACCGTCTCGGCACCGGCATCGTCGGTCCAGGTGAATACGAATTCGCCGGGCCCCGGAACGCGCATATGAAAAGCAATAAACGGGTTGGCGGAAACACCGGGTCCGAATTCGGCGCTAAAAACCGTCAGGCTGCTGAACTGCGCTTTGAAGGCCTTGATGATATTGCGCGGAATGGGCTGGCCGTTGGCATCCTTGCGATTGCCGGTTTCCATGACATGCTGGATCAGCGCGCGAACTTCGATCACGTCGCCGATCGCGGGATTGTCCGGAAGCTTGATGCGTGTGCCGCCCGCCATTGCCAGTTCCCTTATTCGTTGCCGCAGCCGCCGATCGTCACGTCGACCTTGCGGGTTGCGATCAGAAATGTACCGTCGCTTTTCTCGGCAACAGCAACGACATCCTGCGTGCGCGCCAGCCGCATGCGTCCGCTGACGGCCGCTTTGCCGGTCGCCGGGATCAAATGAAATGTGCCGACGAGGGCCTGCGGATTTGACGTTGACAGCAAATACATTGTCTTGATGTAGTCGGTATCGGTCATCGGATTTTCGACCGAGAGTTTATAAGGCACCGTGTTGCCGTTCTCGGCGAGCTCGGGAAGTTCGAGCGTGAGGACGTCGGCCGTGGCTTCGGCGGCTCCAAGAATTTTCTGCAGTGCGTCGTTAAACTGGGTTGTCCGGGTTGTGCTTGCTGCGGTCGCTGCCGGTACGGGAAGCTCTGGCGAGGTGCCGGCCGCGGCCGTGCCAATCAGTGCCGATAGGGCCGCAGACGCGCCGGCCGCAACCAGAAACGTGCGGCGGTCGATGACGGAGATTTTCGCGTTGAGTGCCACGATCTTCGGTCTCTTTATCCAGGGAATTGCGGGCCCGCAATTTGAGCGGAATCCTTTCCGCTCCGATAGGGTCGTTATAGCAACCCGGCGGCAGAAATTAAGTCGATAGAACCTAGGTTACTGACTTTTCACGTCCTGCGTTGCAAGGGGGCATGGTAGGGTTTTGTTGATGACAGTCCAAATCTCGAACTTTGCCGTCTCAAGTCACCGCAGAGCGGTAATTGCCGCTCAATTTGCCGTCTTCGCCTTAGCAATCATTGCGGCGGCCGGAACAGCGTACGTTTTGACCGGCTGGCCGGCGGCAGCAGCCTCCGGGTTCAAGCTCGTGATGGTTGAAGAGCGCGGCTGCCGCTACTGCCTCAAATGGGATGCAGAAGTCGGCCGGGGTTACGCCAAAAGCGCCGAAGGCAAGTCGGCGCCGCTGGTGCGCGTGCGCCGCGAGGCCAAGGTCTTGCAAGTCCTCAAGCCGGTGATCTACACACCGACCTTCATCCTCATGAGCAATGGCGGCGAAGTAGGGCGGATCACCGGCTATCCAGGCGCCGACTACTTCTGGGAGGAACTGAATGTCATGCTGCGTGCCGCCGGTCCCGTCCTCGCAAATTGAAGGTTGAACTTGCATGTCTCCACTCGTCACGCGCCGGCAGTTCTCGACCCTCATAACGGCAGGTGCTGCATCGCTGCTCGCGCGGCCGGCTCTGGCGCTTGGCGAAGCGAAAATCGTCATTGTCGGCGGCGGCGCGGGT
>JANORU010000318.1:0-6717 GCA_031415475.1 Hyphomicrobium sp. | reverse complement strand
CGGCTTCGAGCAGCACGCGCTCGGCGGCGGCCGATGATAGCCGCTCGTCCCACATGAGGATCGGGAGTGCTCTCAACTTGGAGAGATTGCGGGCGAGTGCGCGCGCCGATTGTGCGCGCGGGCCTTCGCTGCCGTCCATATTGACGGGCAAGCCGATGACGAGACCGCCGACACCGAGTTGATCAACATGCGCCAGGAGCCGTTCGGCGTCGGCCGTGAACTTGGTGCGCGCGATGGTTTCCAATGGCGAGGCGATCTGTCTCCCGACATCGGACAATGCGAGTCCCAGCGTTTTCGAGCCCGGATCGATACCGATCAATCGCAGCCCCGCTGCCAGCACGGCCGCAAAGGCCAGGGCATCGGTGGTGATCAAAGGCGGGGCCGGTGTGACGTCCGAGGTCATTGAAAGCGGCTTTTGTGGGATGTGTTGACGGGTCCAGCGCTGTCCTTATACAGGTCGGGTCGCAATGGCGACGTCTTGTCCACACGTCGGCGCCCATCTCAAGCGTTCCGGGCGGCAGGTCTCACAAGAGCCACACCGTTTCCGAGGATGCAATGACTGGTCAAGACAAGGCGCCCAGCCGGGAAGCCCATGCCCGCTCGCTCGGCCGCACATTGCTGGCGTTCACTGCCACCACGTTCCTGTCGGCGATGCTGCTGTTCTCGATTCAGCCGATGTTTGCCAAAATGGTGCTGCCGCTGCTCGGCGGGTCGCCATCGGTTTGGGCGGTGGCATTGGTGTTTTTTCAAACCGCGCTGCTCGCCGGATATTGCTACGCGCATGCGCTGACGCGGAATGTGCCGGCCAATCTCTCAGGTTGGGTGCACCTCGGTGTCTGTGCGGTGGCGCTGATTGCCCTTCCGATCGGCGTACCGGCCTCTTGGTCTGAGCCGCCGCCGGGCGATCCCTATCTCTGGCAGCTCGGCCTGTTTACAGTTGCTGTCGGCTTGCCGTTTGTCGCTGTCTCGGCCAATGCGCCGCTTTTGCAGGCTTGGTTTGCGCGGACGGGACACGCTCAGGCGCACGATCCGTATTTTCTCTATGCCGCGTCCAATTTGGGGAGTTTTCTCGCCCTGCTCGGATACCCGTTGGTGCTGGAGCCGTCGTTCGGTCTGTCCGCACTGGCAAGAGTTTGGGCTGTTGGCTTCCTGGTGCTTGCCGCTGCGCTGGCGCTGTGCTTCCTGCTCGCCGGTCAATCGCGAAAGGCTGGCAGCAACGGAGACGAGGCGACACTCGGCGCCGATCCGCAGCCTGTGTCCTGGTCCGATCGTCTCGCGTGGATTGGCCTCGCGCTCGTGCCGTCGGCCTTGCTGACCGCGTTCACCAATCACGTCGCGACCGACATTGCGTCTGCGCCACTCATCTGGGTAATCCCGCTGGCGCTCTATCTGCTGACCTTCGTACTGGTGTTTCGCGAGCGCTCGCTCATCCCGCCGCACATTCTGCTTGCCGTGCATTTGCTTGCCGTGGTCGCCGCTTTGGTGCAACTCGCGCGGCTTGAGACCGACAGCGTTTTTCTCTCCGGCGGCCTTGGTGTCGTTGCATTCTTCACATCGGCGCTGGTTGCCCATCGCACGCTCTATGAGGCCCGCCCGGCAGCCCGGCATCTGACGGAGTTCTACCTATGGATGTCGTTTGGCGGCGCGCTTGGCGGATTGTTTGCGGCCCTTCTGGCGCCGCATATATTCTCTGAAATCTATGAGTATCCGCTGCTGCTGGCAGCTACACTCGCCTGCCGGCCGAAGGCCCTCGAATGGGCAGGCCTCAAGATCAAGGACAATCCTGGATTTATCGCACTGCTGGTAGCCGGTGCATTGGCCGCCTGGCTGCTGCCCTGGTGGGCGGCACAGTACGATTATCCGTTCGGCGTCTGGGGTGCGACGGCTGTGGTCGTGCTGGCGCTCGGCGCTGCCGTGTTTGCCAGTTGGAAAAATCCCAGCCGCCAGATTGTGCTCGGCTTGTTGATGGCGCTGGCTGTTGTTACGCAGCCGTCGAGTGTTCATCGCGGCGCGGCGGAGCGGTCGTTCTTCGGCGTCTATCGCGTCATTCAATCCGAGGACCGGGTCTACAATCTCCTGCAGCACGGCACCACGCTGCACGGCGCGCAGCGCGTACGCGATGATAAGGGCAACCCCGTCAACGATACGCAACCAGTGACCTATTATCATCCGCTCGGCCCGATGGCGAGTTCAGTGCGCTGGGCGCGCGGGCGTCTGCCGGATGAAGAAAAGCCCGGCAAGTTCGCCGTCATCGGCCTTGGCGCTGGGTCGCTCGCCTGCCATTCACAGCCGGGGGAAACTTGGACGTTTTATGAAATCGATCCGATCGTCCAGAAGATCGCCCAGTCTGACAAGTTCACTTACCTCAAGACGTGCCTGCCGAACGCCAACATTGTCATCGGCGACGCGCGACTGACGATCGCCAAGGAGAAGGACGAAAGTCTCGACCTGTTGATCGTCGACGCGTTCTCATCCGATGCCGTGCCGATGCATTTGCTGACGGCTGAGGCGTTGAAACTTTATGCGTCGAAACTGAAACCGGACGCGGTTGCGGCACTTCACATTTCCAACCGCTATCTCGATCTTGAGGGCGTTCTGCAAGCGACGATCGAATCCGTACCGGATCTCAGAGCGCTCGCCATCGAAGATATGAACCCCAACAATGGCTACGCGGTCACCCGATCGACGGTCATTGTCATGGGCAAGAATCCGCATATCGTCATGCGCATGCTCGGCAGTAAGGGAAGCCGAACGTTGTTCTATCGCGGGCTATCGCCTTGGACGGATGATACCTCCGATATTCTGGGGCCCTTAGTCTCCCGCTACCGCAACCCGCGTTGAGGGCAACAGACGGCCGGATTCAATAGGCCGATCTGCAACCCTTAATTCTCGATTTACCATTTCGCACCTAGTCTCGGCTGCTATTGGGGCAGGAGGCGATTCGGATGGGCGCGACGCTGAGACCGGCTGCGGCCGGTACACGCCGGTTTGCGGTCAACGAGCAATCGGCTGTTCTAGCTGTCTTCGCAGCGACGCTGTTCCTCTCCGCATTCCTGCTGTTTTCCGTGCAGCCGATGTTCGCCAAAATGGTGCTGCCGAAGCTTGGCGGTTCGCCGTCGGTGTGGGCGGTCTCGACCTGTTTCTTTCAGGCCATCCTGCTCGCCGGATATTGCTACGCCCATCTCCTCAATCGCTTCGTCGATATTCGCTTTGCCCCGGCCATGCACCTTGCAGTGCTGGCGATCGCCTGCGTCGCCCTGCCGATTGCGCTGCCGGCGGCGGCCTCTGAGCCACCCGTTGACGGCGCTTATGGCTGGCTGACCGGAATTCTGTTCGCCGGTGTCGGGCTGCCGTTCTTCGCCGTATCGGCCAATGCGCCATTGCTGCAGGCCTGGTTTAGCCGTACCGGCAACGTCCATGCCGCCGACCCTTATTTTCTTTATGGCGCCTCCAACTTCGGCAGCTTGCTGGCCCTGCTCAGCTATCCGCTGCTGATCGAACCCGAGATCGGCCTAGCCGGCCAGGCATCGATCTGGAGCCTGGGGTTTGTTGCGCTCGCCTTCGCTCTCGCGGTCTCCGGGCTGGTGACGTTGGCCGCGTCGTCGCGCGCCGTCAAGACTGCAGAAAAGACTTCGACGGCCGCAATGCAATCGATTGTCTCAGGCGAGATGCGGGCGCGCTGGGTGCTCTATTCCGCTGTGCCATCCGGCCTTCTGGTCGCGTTCACAACCCACCTTTCGACCGATATTGCCGCCGTACCCTTCCTCTGGGTGCTGCCGCTCGCAGTATTTCTTGCAACGTTCATTCTGGTGTTCCGGGATCCGCCGCTTGTGCCGGTCTCGGCTCTCTCCGCTGCCCAGCCCATGATCGTTCTTCTGGCTATGCCGAGCCTCGTCGCGCTGTGGTTCAGCTGGTGGCAGTCGCTCCTCATGTCGTTCACGGCCTTCCTTGTGACGACGCTGGTCGCCCATCGCGTCCTCTACGAGAGCCGGCCGCACGCCTCGCGGCTGACCGAGTTCTATCTTTGGATGTCGTTCGGCGGCGTGCTCGGTGGGTTGTTTGCGGCCATCATCGCACCACAGATTTTCAAAGCGACATACGAGTTTCCCATTCTGTTGCTGATGGGAATGCTGTGCCGGCCGGGTGTGCTGGGAGCGGCGAGAGCCGACGAACGGCGCAAATTCAGCGCCATTTGGGTCGTCTGCATCGGCATCTTGACACTCGGCATGACGCTCGACGCGTTCGGCGCCGAGCAAATAGCATGGCTGGTTGCCATCGCGGCCGTCCTTATCTCAGCCGTGGCGCTGGTCTATGACCGCCGCTCGGCAAAACTTCAGGCCGCGCACATTGCCGGCCTCGCCTTGGTGGTGATCGCACTGCCGTCGGTGCTCAATCGCGGCGATCCGGTCCGCAGTTTCTTCGGCGTGCTGCGCGTGCTCGAACAGCCTGACGGTAGCGTGCGCCTGCTGGCGCACGGCACAACCGACCATGGCGCACAACGGTTCCTCGACACGGACGGCAACCCGGTGCCGCGCCCAATCCCATCGACCTACTATCACCCGGGCTCGCCGATGGCGAAGGCGGTCGACGTCGCGCGCCGTGCAAATACCGACAAATCGCGACCGTTCTCGGCCGGCATCGTCGGCCTCGGCATTGGCTCCATGGCCTGTTACGCCAAGCCGGACGAGGCATGGCGGTTCTACGAAATCGACCAGAAAGTGGTTGATATTGCCACTGACCCGAAGCGCTTCACGTTCCTTTCAACCTGCCAGCCGCAGGCTGATATCGTGCTCGGCGACGCGCGACTGACGGTTGCCAAAGAGCCTGACGGCAAATTCGACTACCTGCAGATCGACGCCTTCTCGTCGGACTCGGTGCCGAGCCACCTGCTGACAACCGAGGCGCTGAAACTGTACTTCGGCAAGCTCAGCGACAACGGCGTGCTGGCGATTCATGTCTCGAACCGGCATCTCGATCTGGCACCGGTGGCGGCCGCCGCCGCACTCGCCCAGCCGGGCGCGCACGTCGCCATCGTCAGGAGCTTTGAAAAGGGCGCCCAGCCGGAAGACCGGGTGTCGATCGTGGTTCTGGCGGCCAAGAGCCCGGCGGCCTTTGCACCATTCCGGACATGGGGTGACGCCCAGGTGCAAACGACGGCCACCGTCCGCCCCTGGACAGACGATTATTCCGACGTCATTTCAGCATTTTGGCGCCGTTACTCGGGCCACTGACCTGTATTGACGCGGCGGTTGGTCCGCTCGTCTCCGTTCCGGTTGCGCGACCCTTCACCGGGCGGCTATGAGAGCGGGCGCGCGCCGTCGCGCGGCGCATCCTTCAGGAGACGACCATGCAGGTTGACGAGGCCACCGTCCGGCGGATTGCGCGCCTTGCCCTCATCAAAGTGACCGACGCCGAGGCCAAGAGTCTCGAAAAGGAGCTGTCGGGTATTCTCGATTGGGTCAAACAACTCGACGAGGTCGAGACCACGGGCGTCGAACCCATGACCCGCGTGGTGCCGACGGCCTTGAAGCAGCGCAAGGACATCGTCACCGACGGCGAGATCGCCGCCGACGTCACCAGGAATGCGCCGCACACCGAAGACAATTTCTACGTCGTGCCGAAGGTTGTCGAGTAGTCCCAGCGGCCAGCGTGTGCCGCATATGAGGTGATGTCATGACCAAAATTTTCGCATTGCTTGCCGTACTTCTGATCTTGACGGGCGCTATTCTGATGGCGGTTCCGAAAGCGTCAGCACCCGCAGGTCCTGGTCTTGCACCGGAAGCGGTACAAGTGACGACGGTTGTTGCGCAAATGCGCGAAATCGCCGAGCAGGTCAACGCACCCCTGTCGATCCTATTCGGGTTGGTGAGCCTGTTCTATTCGCGCCGGTCCTACGTGGTGAACCGGGATCGCGCAGCGAAAGACAAAGGTGGCCGGGCATGAACGCGGCCCGCGTCGGCATTTGCCTCACGCTATTTGCCGGCGGCGCAATGGCTATCACTGCGACTGCGCGAGCCGACGCCGTGAAGGCCACCTTCATTACGGGAACATGGGCGTTGAAGGACGGCTGCGAAAAGCAGAAATTGATCGACGCCGGTGGCAATAAGAACGTTGGTACGGTTCCTGAGCTTTTGAGCGACCAAGGCTTCGACAGTTGGGAAGGTGGCTGCGCTTTCGTGTCGATTGCTGAAAAAATGCCCGGCAAACTCTATGTCGCTAAAATGGCGTGCGGCGACAGCGCCGAGGAATGGGATGAGCTCGATACATTCGAGATCGAGGGTGCGACGATCAAAGTATCCGTCGAAGGTAAGACGACCGAATTCGTCCGGTGCGAGACCAACGTGAAGGAAAATAGGTAGTGACGGATCTGACTGCTCTCACTCTTGCTGAAGCGCGCGACGGATTGCGCAAGAAATCGTTCTCGGCGACCGAGATCACCCGCGCGCATCTCGATGCGATCGACGCCGGCAATGGCGCACTTAATGCCTATGTGCTGGTAACGCCCGATCACGCGCTTGCCCAGGCCAAGGACAGCGACGCGCGCTTGAAAAAGGGCGATGCGCGGCCGCTCGAAGGCCTGCCGCTCGGCAACAAGGATCTGTTCTGCACAAACGGCATTCGCACGACCGCCTGCTCGAAAATTCTTGATGATTTCAAGCCGGCCTATGAATCGACCGTTGGCGGCAATCTGTGGAATGCCGGGGCGGTCATGCTCGG